>JAZUGF010000104.1:0-40325 GCA_045641065.1 Paludibacteraceae bacterium
CTCGCTATCGCCGATGGTACTGAATTTCGGGAGAGTAGGTAGCCGCCGCTTTCAGGAGTCGATCAGAAATGACCGACTCCTTTTTTTGTTTTAAACCTGATGGTTTGGGAACGTAAAATTTCCGGAAAATGTCTCGTAAAAATTTAAGGGAAGACGCAGAGACAGGGCACGCCCCGTCTTTGCCGTTTTTAAACAACGGAGATCTCTCTAACACGGATCGCACGGACTAAACGGATTTAAGGGAAGGCATAAAACGTGCCGACAATTACCAAGTATTAATTATGCATTATAAATTAAGGAGATTATATAGCAGCTGTCCAAAATGAGGATTGTTAAGGGCGGAACTCCCTAACACCGATCTCCAACGCGACTCCGAAGGACGAGCGTCATATAAATAAGCGAGTTTGGACAACACGTATATAATTGCCTTAATCATTCGTATAGAAGACTAAATAATATGAGGACACAAAGTTATTCTTTGTGCCCTCGCATATTTTATTAGAAACTTCTTTTATATAGTCGCCAATATACTATTTTTTGTTTAATTTTTTTAATTCATTGTCAATTTGGTATGTATCTATATGTTTTACTTCAGATCCATTGAAATATAAAACGTAT
The DNA here is from genome assembly GCA_045641065.1 of Paludibacteraceae bacterium. Taxonomy (GTDB): domain Bacteria; phylum Bacteroidota; class Bacteroidia; order Bacteroidales; family Paludibacteraceae; genus UBA1723. Next base: position 619 of record JAZUGF010000104.1, read on the forward strand.
GGTATGGCTGTAATCTGATAGGCAAAATGTAGAGCTGGGCAATTTTCAAGGTCTACTTTGTAGAATTGACATTTGCCTTTTGCTCCTTTGGCTAACTTCTCAAATTCTGGAGTAAACCTCTTACATGCTCCACACCATGTTGCGTAAAACTCTATAAATGCAGGCCCATCTCCTTTATATGTATTATCACCGTTAAAATCGGCGATCTGTTCTATAAATTCTTTTTCGGTGATGTTTCTCACCTTTCCATCTCCCCATGGCTTTTTCGTAACAGCAACCTTAGTGTTTGCTATTTCATCTTTGGACTCATTGGTGTTTGTATTTTCATCGCAAAGCTCATAAATATAATTTATGCCGTAAGCTAAAAATCCCCAAAATGCTAGTTTGATTAACCACGAAAATAATTTCATAAGGCATATCATTTATTAGTTAATACTAAATCAGAGAATTTCTTTTTCCCTTTCAATTTTGCCTTCACTATAATTGAGAAATCCACAAGTCCTTCTGGCTTGCAAACTGTCTTGCTGAGATTCTCATCTCTATCTTTCTTCAATTCTACCTTCATCCTTGCGAACTCTTGTCGTGCTTTCCACACAGCTTTTACATTGCCAAATTCTCCTTTTAGCAGATAAACGGTTGCTGCCATGTAGTCAAGGAAGAATCGTAAGAATAGGATTTTATTCGCGTCGACTGCATTTTTATAAACCATACATAGGTTGTTGCGGAAATTTAGGAATGTCTTTCTTGGATTCTTCGCATCCAATGTTCCGCCTCCAACATGATATAGTATTGAAGATGGTATACAACGTAATCTAAAGCCCCTAGAAGCGAGTCTCCAACATAAATCAATTTCTTCCTGGTGTGCGAAGAAACGGTCGTCTAAACCGCCGTTTTCAAGGTATTCTTTTCTACGTACCAACATCGCTGCTCCGGTAGTCCAGAGTACATTCATCTCACTGTCGTACTGATGCTCATCAGCTTCAATGTTTTCAAATACTCGTCCGCGACAGAACGGATAGCCATACTTGTCTAGGAACCCTCCTGCAGCTCCTGCGTATTCAAACTTGTCCTTAGCTTTCTGTGCCATCAATTTTGGCTGAACACTGACAACAGATGCATCTTTGTCCAATGCCTCTACAAGTGGCTCTAAATAGCCTTCTGTGGCCTCTACATCGGAATTTAGGAGAAGAATATATTCGTAGTCAATCTGTTCAATCGCACGGTTATATCCGCCGGCAAAACCGTAATTCTTATTCAACACCAACGTCTTCACTTCAGGAAACTGTTCTTTTAGCACTTCCATAGATTTGTCTGTGGATGCGTTGTCGGCAACAATCACGTCAGCAATATCGTCTGGTGTATATTTGATGACGGATGGGAGAAACTGCTGAAGCATCTTCTCTCCGTTGTAATTCAGAATGACTACGGCTGTCTTTTTCATTGAATGTTATAATAAAATGGGCGGACATAACCCCGCCCATACGATTATTCTGGTTTCTTGTATTCCTCGTTGATCTGCTCAATATAGTTGAGTACATCGTCAATTCCGATTCTCTTCTCTGAAGATGTTGCAAACATAGGCGGTAGCTCCTCCCATGTCTGGAACAATTTGTCGTGATAATTCTTCAAATTTTTATTGAGCTGTGTCTGCGACAACTTATCAATCTTAGTGAAGATGATTGAGAATGGAATGCCGTTGGCTCCAAGGAAATTCATGAATTCTAAGTCAATAGCTTGTGGCTCATGACGGCAGTCTATAAGCACGAATAGATTTGTAAGAATCTCACGGTTTAATACGTAATTCTTAATCATCTTCTCAAGATCATCGCGCATCTTTTTGCTGATCGACGCGTATCCATATCCTGGTAGGTCGACAAGATACCACTCTTTGTTGATAAGGAAATGGTTCATCAAAAGTGTCTTACCTGGCTTCTGTGAAGTCTTGGCAAGATTTTTGTTGTCGGCAATCGCGTTGATTAGCGACGACTTTCCTACATTAGAGCGTCCGATGAATGCGTATTCCGGCATGTCATGCTGTGGTAATGCATTCATTTTTGAATTGCTTATTACAAATTCTGCACTTTTGATTTTCATATCTCTTTGTATTTAATATTTATTTTAATGAGCCAAGTTTTACTGTTAGTTCATTAAACTCAAATTCGTATTCTAGGATAGGGTCGACGAGGGTTGCTCCCTTCACCACACCCCAATCCTCTTCAGCACCTTCAGCTTCCATAGAACTAAAGATGGAATATTTTTCTCCCAGTTTTAATAAAGGCGACGCAATTAAAACCGATGTTTTGGGCAATATGTCGGTAGAACGAATGACAATGACATCATTCCCTTCTTCATCTTTTATTGCCACATAGTTTGCAGCATGTTTTATAACTGCCATTACAGAACATCCTTTGCTCTTACTAGACCATGGTGCTGAGTTCGCTTCGCTGACGGATATGATGGTTCCTCCGTTATATCCGAAGGTCTTACCGTCGTTGTCAATGCCGGCTTGCTTTTCCGTGTACGCCAAACAGTATAAATCTCCACCATTGACATAAACACCACCATTAGTGTCGAATCCGTCGTTAGCTGAGCTAGCAACAAAGATTTTGCCGCCAGAGATTTCAGAGTTGACTGCATTTATTCCGTCGTCTACTCCATAGGACATTATCGTTCCCCCTTCCATTATGAAGCTTTTTTTGCATTCTATGGCTTCTGCACCGTCGCCACCTAATGCGTTGACTCTCATAATTCCGGATTTCATTGTCAGATTGTTGCCTGATTTGATACCTTTGGGTGATGATGTCGGTTTCCCTTTGTCTTCAGGTTGATCCTTTAGCTCTGGAATTCTTTTCCCAAGAGTCAGAACATTGATGGTTGATCCGTCGATCAAAATGTCGTTGCCTTTGACATTTTCTTCTCCGACATTGATCCCTTTGCCTCCGACTCCTGTTGCCATCAAATCAATCTCTCCACCAAGGAAATCAGCTGATCTTGCTACTTTTATACATGCAGCCGACGAGTAGTCCAGACTGTCTGAGTCTAATACCACATCTCCAGTTGCCACTGCCACGATCTTGCCTCCTGTCATGTGAAATAAGGAGTCGCTCGAAATGGCTTTGCCGGCATCACCGTCGGCTCTGGCTTGAAGATAACCGCCTCCAATGATCAGATTTTCTTTGACTTTAAGTGTGGCACCTTTGGATTTTGATGTGTAAAGGTTTATCACACCGTCTGAAATTCGGATGTACTCATCGCTTGCCAAGGCACTCTTTTTATGAGCGTTTATATGAAGCTGACCTTTACCGCTGAAGCAGAGCTGTCCTTCGCTGAAAAAGGCTGCTTTCTCATCCTCGTCTTTTGGAGTGTTGTAGCTTTTTGCGTCGTAAAGATAGTTGACGGTACTGTCTTCCAACACCACAAAACATCTTTTTTTGCTTTGTATGTTGATCGCAGCACCACGTTTGCTAGTGATGTCCACACCATTGAGCGTGACGCATGAACGGTTGTCTCCATAGAGTTTGAATCCACCATCTTTTGTGCTTCCTGTCAGTATGTACTTGACATTTTTCTCTTTTGAAGTCACCGTGACGTAATTCTTATCTATGATGGCAGCAACGCTATCAGTAAGTCCGGTAACAGTTGCTGAATCTACACCGAATTCTATATTGACAATATGGTCAAAGTCAGTGTTTTCTAAGAAATCATCAAACCCAACGACAGAAGAGTCTGATATTATAGCCTCTGCGGTTGTGCGGATTTCTGATAAATCATGTAGATATGGAATTTTGTCTATTTTGATCATCGACATTGATTTCGGGATCAAAGCGTCGCCGATTGAATCTTTGACGCTGACAGAAATTTCCATAACGTCTTTGTATGGATATGATTTCACTTTTGTGTCGCTCACTACAAACAGGGAACTGTCTGCGACGAAGATTGAATCCGCAAAAGGCACGCATTCGCGACTGTGCCTGATTGAATCTCCTATAGTAACAAACAAGTTGGCTTGCGCATTAAGTATATGAGGCGTCAGTGCAAGTGAAAAAATAATCGTTTTTAACAGGTTCCTTTTAATCATAATTAGAATGCATCAGTTCTGCCATTACAATGCATGATTTTGTAAATCATCTCTTGTAGTAGTTGGCTGTTGGTTGTCCCTGGCATAATGTCAACACCTTTGCTTTTCATGTCGTATTCGCGAAGTATGCTGATCACTTTCAACACTTGAAAACCGTTATATTTTGTTGTGGCGTCACGATATTGCCTTACGAAAAATGGACGCAGACCCATTTTTTCTGCTGCTGAGTTGTCGTCAAGGTTTCTGCAATATTTGAAAAACACCATCAGATTCTGGAAAAAATTAAAGAACGTAGCTATGATAGGTGGTAGCTCCACTTTGTCTCCACCAACCACAAGTGCGAGTGTGTTGGCTTTTTCCACATCCTTGGCTGTCACAGCGTTGAGCAATTCAAATGAGTTGAACTCACGGTTCATTCCTACTATCTTCTGCACAAGATCTTCGGAAATCATCTTCTCGTCGCCCTTCAACGCAAGGATCAGTTTGTCACATTCTGTCGCGATTAGGGTAAGGTTTGGACCGACGAGGGTGCTGAGCATCTGAGCTGCTTGATCCTTGATATCCTTGCTTCGTTCACGAACATAGTTTACGATGAATGTAGGCACTTGGTTGTCGTAGATCTTGTCGCTCTGCATCACGACACCGACTTTCTGCACCTCCTTTAAATAGGCTTTGCGTGCATCAAGTTTTTTATGCTTGCAGCAGAACACTAAAACCGCTTTCGGATTGAATTTTTTTGCGTAGAGTTGTAGCAGGTCGTAATCCTTTTCCCTAATCTGTTGAGCTTCACGTACTACCACCAGACGGTAGTCGCTCATCATTGGATAGCTTGACACTGCAGCAAGCACATCCTGCATTTTGACATCACCACCGTAAAGTACAGAGAAATCAAAGTCTTTGTTCTCCTCTGCCACAATGCTGTTCTCAAGAAAGTCAGACACCAAATCGATATAATATGGTTCTTCACCATGCAACAGGTAGATAGGCTTGATATTTCCAGCCTTCACGTCTGCTATTATGTCTTTTGCGTCTGCATCCGAACTTTTTGCGGCCATACCTAAAAAATTAGACTTTAATTCTTTACCTTTGTGGTAAATTTTTGCAAAAGTAGTAAAAAATATGGAATTAGCACTTCCCAAATGTAACCTAAATGTTAAAAGAGAATCAAATGGATTATATGTATTGGATCAGTGTCGACGCAAGTGGGTTAAACTTACGCCGGAGGAGTACGTGCGTCAAACCATGATGGAGTATGTGATAAGTGCTACACAAATCAATCGTTCTTTAGTCGCCAACGAACAGGTTGTGGAGATCAACGGAATGAAGAAACGTGGCGACTCGGTGGTCTACAACACGAGTCTTCAGCCAATTGCTATTTTTGAATTTAAGGCACCGTCGGTACCGCTTACTCAAAAGGTGATGGATCAGATATTTACATACAATCGTGAGTTGCCGGTTCCGCTCCTTGTCGCCAGCAATGGTTTGAAACATATATGTATTTCTCGTGGAGAAGACGGGATTTCTCTATTTCCATTTGTTGAACTTGCTGATAGAATCAAAGCTTTATTGTCATTGGGAAATAGATAGATATCAGCCAACATATGGAAAAGAGTAAAAATAAGGAGATTATATAGCAGTTGTCCAAAATAAGGATTGTTAAGGGCCCGTTTCTGATTATTTGGGCCCTAACCCCACTCTCCAATGCGAGCCCGAAGGGCGAGCGTCTAATAAAAATAAGCGTGTTTGGACAACTCGTATATAAATGCCAAAAATAATTTAAATTTGAGGAGGAAGTGTTGATGTTTCATATTTTAAATATATATTTGCAGAAACAAGTTTATGTAACTAACAAAAATATAAAGATATGAAAAAGAGTTTATCGATTTGTTTTGGTGCTATGATGGCTGTTTCAGCTATGGCACAGACTACAGTGACATATAAGATGAACGGACTTATTCAGGGTGATTCACGCACTTTGACTAAGTTTGACTATGTAGATAAGAGTATAAAGGGTGCTAACCAGGTATGGGATTTCTCAGGAGCAAAGGAGACTGGCACAATGGTTCTTAACCAGAATGTGAACTACGGTCAGCCGATGGGTAATCTTAACGTAGCATCTTCTAACCTTTTGTTCGCTTGCGACGAGGGTGGTGAGAAGGATACATACTTCGAGATCAGCAAGGATGCTAAGATGTACTGGGGATTGCAGTCGAAGAGTGCTAAGATTGAGTTCAATGAGCCAATCGTAGACCTTCCTTTCCCATTCTCTTACGGTGATATCCGCACTGGTTCAATGGATGGTATCTACACTGAGAACTCAGGTGAGACTTATCCAATTGAGGGTCATTACTTTACATCTGCTGATGCATGGGGTACTTTGATTTTGCCTGACGGAACAACTTACAACGATGTTCTTCGTGTTAAGGTTGAGAAGATTTACAAGCAGCAGTTTGGATCATCTAACTACGATATCCATACTACTCGTTACCAGTATTTCGCTCCAGGTGTTAGATATCCAGTTATGATCGCTATCATCAGCGATACTCAGAGCGACTGCAACTGTGCTTGCGGAAAGTCACACACAGAGGAGGCTTACTACCAGACTCAGACAACTATGAAGAGTTTGAAATCATATGAGATGGATATTAACTTGGCTGATGCTCAGGGTGAGTTTGAGATGAGTGCATACCCTAACCCATTCAAGACAGTCGTAAATGCTAAGATGAATGCACCTAAGGCGGCAACAGTTACATTGGAGATCTTGGATGCTGCAGGTCGTGTTATTAAGAGCTTCGGTGAGTACAACCTTGAGGAAGGTGAGAATATTATTTCTCTAAACACTGCTGAGATCGGTATCGGTCAGTTTACTCTTCGTGCTATCTACGGTAGCGAGGTATTCACTCAGACAATTATCAAGAAGTAATTTTTGATTAAATAAGAAATTGATGGGATGGACGAAAGTTCATCCCATTTTTTTTGAATGCTGAATTATATCGGATACGGTAGCCAACCGTCTCCGACGTTTGCCAACCATGGCCTGGTATAATAACCGTTCCACGGTATGAGGATGCAATTCCCCAACCGTGGAACGGTTGTTTTAATTAGCCTATGGTTGATTTACACGAAGTGGAAAAGCTACCGTAGGGGAGAGGAAATGCAAAATTATGAATGCGGAATGCGCAATGAAAAAAATCGACGCAATAAAAAACTGCGTCGATTTTTTATTTTTTTAGCATTTAGCATTTAGCATTTAGCATTTAGCATTTAGCATTATACCATCTTATTTGTCTTTGCATCCAAGAAAACAACCTTTGGCTGTCTTGTCTGAGCCTCTTCCTCAGTCATCCAACCGTAAGCCATGATGATAACGACGTCGCCGACCTCAGCCTTTCTTGCTGCTGCTCCATTAAGACAGATCACACCTGAACCTTTTTCTCCAGGGATGACGTATGTCTCGAAACGCTCTCCGTTGTTGTTGTTGACGATATAAACCTTCTCGTTTGGAAGGATACCAGCCTTCTCCAAAAGCTCGGCGTCGATTGTGATGCTGCCGATGTAGTTGAGATTGGCTTCCGTCACAACGGCTCTATGAATCTTTGATTTTAGGATCTGAACAAACATCGTCTATTATTTTTTATATTGGATATTGTCGATTAGTCTCACCTTGCCGCAGTACACTGTGATACATCCCACTGGATTCTCGCAGTCGTTCCAGCTGCTGATTGGCTGTAGGGTAGTGCCGTTGACGATCTCGTAGTATTCAACCTCAAGCTCTCCGCCTTTGTTGATTTCGTCAATCACCCACTGTTGAAGCTCCTTAACACTCTTCTCTTTCAATAGAGACTGGCTCTTTGCAAGAGTCTGGGAAATTCTGACAGCGATCTGTCTCTCGTTAGCAGACAAAAGCATGTTACGGCTGCTCAATGCCATTCCGTCTTCTTCTCTGATGATAGGACAACCGATGATTTCGATTGGATACTCGTACTGGCGTACCATCTCACGGATGATTGCCAACTGCTGGTAGTCCTTCTCTCCGAAGTAAGCCTTGTTAGGCTGAGCGATATCGAATAGACGAGAAACCACCTGAGCCACACCGTTGAAATGACCTGGACGCATAGGGCCTTCCATCACCTTGTCAAGTGGAGTGAAATCGAACTGACGTGTATCAGGATATGGATAGATCTGCTCTACAGTTGGTGCGAATGCGATGTTGGCACCCATCTTCTCAAGCAATGCACAGTCGGCTTCCAATGTGCGAGGATATGTCGCCAAATCATTCTTATTATTGAACTGAGTTGGGTTCACGAAAACGCTGACAATAACAACGTCGTTCTCTGCAACCGCCTTCTTTACCAATGATGCGTGTCCGTTGTGAAGCGCACCCATAGTCGGTACCAAACCGATTTTAAGTCCCAATTCCTTGAATAAAGAAACCAAAACTTCTAACTCAGATGTTCTTTTTACAATCTTCATGTACGTGTATTTTTAAAAAGACAACACAAAAGTAGTCATTAAAAAGTTATTATAGAACATAAAAAAATATTTTTTTGGGCAAACGAGCCAAAGTTTGCGCATTTTTGACTACTTTTGTATATTCTATAATTATAAAATCGCAGATGGGTGCATTAAAAGTTTTATACATTTCGCAAGAGATTACCCCTTATTTGCCGTCGACAGTACGTGCAGATTTGTGTAGACAACTTCCTCAGTCCATTCTTGAGAAGGGCAAGGAGGTGCGCATATTTATGCCTAAGTTTGGTAATATCAACGAACGTAGAAACCAGTTGCATGAGGTTATTCGTTTGTCTGGTATGAATATCTGTATTGATGATACAGACCATCCTTTGATCATCAAGGTGGCTTCAATCCAACAGGCTCGTATGCAGGTATACTTTATCGACAATGAGGATTTCTTCCAGCGTAAGTGTGATGTTGTTGACGAGAATGGAAATGAGTTTGATGATAATGAAGATCGTGCGATTTTCTTCCTTCGTGGAGTTCTAGAGACAGTCAAGAAGCTACGTTGGTCGCCAGATGTGATTCACTGTCACGGATGGATTGCAGCGTTGGCTCCTATCTATATCAAGCGTGCTTATAATAATGATCCTTTCTTCAAGGATTCACGTATTGTATACTCTGTGTACGATGATGATTTCAAGAAGAATTTCTCTGCAAAATTCGCTGAGAAATTGAAAATCAATGAAATATCTGACGAGGACGTCGCAGATATCAAGGATAAAGAGGTTAGTTTTGTTGACCTTACTCGTTTTGCGTTGAAGTATTCCGACGGTGCGGTGCAGGGAAGTGAGAATATCAATCCTGAGTTGATGGCCGACCTTCAAAATATGGGAGACAGATTCGTTCCATACCAGGGCGATAATTACGTCGATCCTATTGATGCTTTGTACGACAAGGTTGCAAGTAGCCCAAAATTGTAGTCCAAAATTGTAATGAATAGATTTTTTTTATATTTCACATGTCTATTGTCACTTGCGTTCTATTCATGTAAGGATGATGATGGCATTGGTTTGACAGTACAGCCAGACGAGGATTTCATGTCCACACATTCGGCAAGAGTTTATTGCTCTTCTTCAACAGAAAAGTGCGATTCTGTCTTGGCTAAATCCGATTATTTGTATCTTGGCCAGTATGCCGACGATGTGTTTGGTATCACTCGTGCAGAATTCATGACTCAGATCGACGGACGTCTAGGTAATCTTCAGATTCCAGACACGTCATTGTCAAATTCAAGTTCAGTAAACGGAATAAGTATCGGAATATTGAATGCAATTGATGATCATTATGGAAATATATCTTCAATCCGTAATGGACGAGATGTAAAGGTTGATTCGGTTGTGTTCTATATAAATTATTCCACTAGTTATGTGGGTGACAGTACAGCCCTTCAGTCAATCAAACTTTATGAGTTGAACAAGACTTTGCCTTCAATGAATGCATCGTTCTCAAACATGAAGGTGGAGGATTATTGTGATAAGTCAAATCTTTTAGGTACAGCTACTTATAGAATTTGCGGAGACAAAACAATCAGAATCAAACTCAGTGATGAGTATGCTCAGAAATTGATGAATGTGTATGTCAACAAAACAGTGACAACTCAGGAGCAGTTTTGTGATTTATACAAAGGTTTCTATGTTTCGCATTCATTCAACGAGGGTGCTGTAATCACTTGTACATCAGTTGGTTTGCAGATCCATTATTCGTTTGATGCTGATATCTATGTGAAATATGATGATCGTGACACTGTGGTTACAGGACGTAGCATCAAGGTTAATGGTAGACCAATCAATCCGTTAGTATCTAGCTTCTTGTTGACAGCAAACAAGGGAGTCAATCAGGTTAATTTGTTCTCACATCCTGATCTTGATGAAAAATTGAGAATTCTTGAGAGTAAACCATACTCGTATATTTTCACTCCTGCTGGTTTGTATGCTAATGTTACAGTTCCATTTGTAGAGATTAAAGAAAATATCATCAAGACAGTCGGCACAGGAAATCTTTCAAATGTGTCGTTCAATTCCTCAAAGTTGAGATTGCCAGTTGAGAAGATTAATTGGAAGACTCATCTACGTAAAAATCCTAGTCCATATCTTATGATGATCAAGCGAGATAAGATTGTGGATTTCTTCTACAACAATAGTTATCCAGATGCTTTGGAATCGTTTGTTGCAGCATACGATACGGCGTCTAATTCTTATAATTTTGATATCGCATTCGCATCTCAGCAATATTTGAAAGGTAATGAGACTGTGTTTGATGATTTGGTCCTATTGCCTGTCACTGCGGTATCGGTCGGTAGTAATGCGTACTACAAACAGATGCTGACAACTTCGGCAATCCGTTTCAATTCCAGTGAAGAGTTGAACGAGAAGAAACGTCCAAGCTTGGATTTTGTATATACACTTAGAAAATAACATACGATGTTAGACTCAATGGACAAAAAGAAATTAACGATATTTGTTGCGGTTGTCGCAATACTTACCGTATTTCCGTTCATTGGTCTAAATGAATTTCATACAAAAGGAGAACCTAGAGAGGCTGTTGTGAGCCTTTCCATGCTGTTCCAGGATAATTGGATTCTCCCTATCAACAATGGTGGTGATATCCCGTATAAACCGCCATTTTTCCATTGGTGCATTGCTGCGATTTCGGTATTGTTAGGTGGAGTGAGTGAATTGACATCACGTATTCCATCTGCATTGTCGTTTGTAGTGATGATAACTTCGACTTTTGCATTCTATGCTAAGTATGCCGATAAAAAATTGGCTATGCTTACCGCAATGGTATCTCTTTCTACATTTGAACTTCACCGAGCAGGAATGAATTGCCGCGTTGACATGATGTTGACTATGGCGATGGTTTGCTCACAGTATCTACTTTTCCGTTGGTGGAAAGACGGAATGAAGCAACTTCCTTGGCTTGCTCTTATCTCAATGAGTTGTGCGACACTCACTAAGGGGCCAATCGGAGTCTGCCTTCCATGTGCGGTATTTGCAGTGTTCTTGCTAATGAGAGGAGTGAATTTCTGGACTATTGTTTGGAAACTTGCTTTGGTTGCCATCATATCAATGATAGCTCCAGCAATGTGGTATTGGGCCGCATATAATCAAGGTGGAGAAGAGTTTTGGTCACTTGTTTACGAAGAGAACGTAGGACGTTTGACTGGCACAATGACCTATTCCTCACATGAAGGACCTGCGATAATCAATTTCGCGTTTCTTATCTCTGGATTCTTGCCATGGACATTTGTGCTGTTGATATCATTGTTTTTCTTGCCATGGAAGTCGTATTCATTAGATAAAGGATTAGGAATCAAAGGATGGTTAAAGAAAAAATATGAAGATTTGACATCTATGTCAGATGTCAGATTGTATACTCTGCTTTGTGGAGTGTTGATAGTATTATTCTTCTGTATTCCGAAAAGTAAAAGAAGCGTCTACTTGATGCCGTCATTCCCATTCATCGCATATTTTATTGCAGAATATTTGAAATATCTTGCGAATGAGTTTCCTAAAGCTTGCAAAATTTTCAAGAATATCTTGATTGGATTGATAATCACTGTTTTTGTGATTCATTTATTGTTGGTGACTGGAATTGTTCCAGAATCTGTTTATCCGAAGAAGGACACTGATTTCGCAATGTTCTCAGCATTGGCAGAATACAATAAGTTGCTATTGTTTGTTGTGATGATTGTTGTTGGAGCGTTGGTGTTCTATTTCTCACGAAAGAGTCTGTTCACAGCGATGACCGCACTTTCGATCATATTCTTCTCATTGCTTGATGCTGTCTATTTGCCGACGGTGCTTAACACAAAGAGCGTGAAGAATTTTTCTGCTGAGATTGCAGAGGCAGTTCCGACGGGAGTGATTTATTCTTTTTTGCCTGTTGATTTACAGATGAGTGGCAATCCACAGCATTTTTTTGAATTAGACTACTATCTGAATGACAGGATACATTTGTTTTGGAAAGAAAAACCGTCGGAAGGATATTTGATAGTTTTAAAAAAAGATTTTCAGCAATTTTTTGATGAGACTTCCGAATCAAAACTTGTTGATAATTATAAATTTGAAGAGGTTTTGCATGCAGATCGCAACTACGGTACGTTTAAAGATATAATTTGTTTGATGCATTTTGAGGTGGTGAAATAAAAATTTATTTTTATCTTTGCTAACGTGTTTTATTGTGTAATGCGTGCTTTGACGTATAAAATAGTGAGTTTCATTGCTGTAACACTACTTTTGTCGTTGCAGAGTGTGTCGGCTGAAAAATTCAAAGTAGTCCTAGACCCAGGCCATGGTGGCCGAGATTGCGGAGCCATTGGAATAAATAAAAAGGTCTACGAGAAGGATTTGAATTTGAAGGTCGCACTGCGAGTTGGCGAATTGTTACAACCGGATGAAAACACGGAAGTCATTTACACACGAAAGAAGGATTTTTTCATCCCATTGGATGAGCGACCAAAGATTGCGAATAGAGCACAAGCGGATTTGTTCATTTCTATCCATGCCAATGCCTCGGAGGCGACAGCAGTGAATGGTTTTGAGACATACACTTTGGGAGAGAGTAGAAACGATGTGTCAGTAAGAGAGAATAAGGTGGCTGAACTCGAAGAGAATTACAGCAACAAGTATAATTTCAAGGACGACACAGATGAGAGTTTCATTTTCAGCAATATGATGCTTGACGCCGGTAGTGGAGGAGAAATGAGTATCAGGTTGGCACAGTTGGTACAATCTCAGTTTAAGGAGAATACCGACCGTGTGGACAGGGAAGTGAGACAAGCCAATTTCTGGGTGTTGAAACATATTCTGATGCCTGGAGTTTTGGTGGAGATGGGATACCTTTCAAATACAATTGAAGAGGATTACCTGTCGAAAGAAGATAATTTGGAAAAAGTTGCATTGTCTATTTACCAGGCAATTGTGATGTATAAAGATGAATTCATAAAGAAAAGCAAGACGCTTGACGACATTGACGTAAAGGATGAGCCTGTTGAAGATGAAATTGTGTATCGCGTACAACTCTTTTCGTCAAATAAAAAGTTGCCTGCCAACTCTGTGAAATTCAAGAGTTGTACTCCGGCTATTGAGATTCAGGAAGGCAATCTCTACAAGTACATGTATGGAAAGGAGAGAACTTTTGCTGATGCTCAATTACTACGAAGTAAAGCTAAACTGGAATTCCCGGATGCTTTCATCGTTGTGTTCAAGAACGGAGAAAAATTGGTCGGTGCGGAAGCCCGTCCGTATCTAAAATAGAGGACAAAGAAAAACTATATAACAATGAACTTTAAATATAGTCGTGAATTTTTAATCGGATTATGTGTCATAGCCACAGTTGCTATGCTTTATTTCGGAATCAATTATTTGAAGGGTGTCAAAGTCATGACACCTAGCAATCTATATTTTGCAAAATTTGAAAATGTGAATGGATTGCTTGAGTCTAGCAAGATCATGTCACGAGGAGTTGCTGTCGGCAACGTTCATTCTATCGACTATAATTACAAAGATCCAAACGCACCTGTTGTTGTACAGCTTGAGTGCGACAATCAGTTGATATTACCAAAGGGATCAAAAGCATTGTTGGCTTGTGAACTTTTGGGTGGAGCAAATTTAAGTCTTGATTTGAAGAGTGATGGCACTGGCGATACATACAAGCCAGGAGATACAATTCCGTCGCTATTCGTTCCAGGAATGCTTGACGCTGTTTCGAATGAGATTATGCCGAGAGTGGCAGAACTTATTCCTCAACTTGATACTTTGATGCTTTCATTGAGTATGATTAGTACTGATCAGAAGCTTTCAAAGTCAATATCGAATTTCTATGACATCACAAATAATTTGAAGAGTGCTTCAATAAAGTTCAATTCAATGATGTCTAACGATATCCAACCATTGTTGAGTGATGCACGTACAATGGTGGGTACATTCAACAAGGTAGGAGACAATTTGAGCAAGGTAGATTTCCAGTTGACTTTCACAAAGGCTAACACTACTTTGACAAGTCTTAACTCACTTTCTAATGAAATCCAGAATGGAAGCGGCTCAATTAGCCTATTGCTAAAAGACCCTTCTTTGTATAATAACTTGTCGAACACAGCGAACAGTGCAAATTCGTTGTTGCAAGACTTGGAAAAGAATCCTGGCCGTTATGTACAGTTCTCTCTATTCAATCGCAAGAAGAAAGGCGAGGTAGAGTTGGCTGAACCGGTTAAGAAGTAAGAAAATAGTAAATCATTTAGTAAATCACGATTAGGACAAAATATAGCAATTATTATGGAGCAGAATGAAAGCTTGAATGAATGTCAGACGAAATGGGGGGAGTGTCTCTTGCGTATTAAGGATATTGTTCCTGAACAGCAATTCGACACTTGGTTTAAACCAATTGTTCCAGTATCATTTGCAGATGGCAACTTGGTGTTGGCAGTTGAGAGTGATACTGTACGTGCGTATTTGGAGGAACAATTCTCACAGATACTTACAGCATGTATCGGAAGATGCTTTGGTAAGGTAAATCTAAAGTGGAGAGTAAAGGTCGTAGCAAGTCGCAACGAAAGTGATTCCGTATCGGTGTCACAGCCAGCGAAGTTGCAGGAGCCTGGATATGATCCATTTGCTGTACGCAGACGTTCATTTGACAATCATTTGAACAGACAATGGACTTTCGATAATTTCATCGAAGGAAAGAGCAACACATTCGCAAGAAAGATTGCGATGAATGTGGCTCAGAAGCCAGGTGCTCAGTTCTATAATCCTCTATTCGTGTTTGGTCATTCTGGTCTTGGAAAAACACACTTGGTCAATGCCTTGGGTATGGAGTGTGTGAAGAAGCATCCAGAGCTTAATGTGCTATATTTGACTGCTAATGATTTCTTGAATTTCATGCAGCGTGCTGTGCTAGAGCAGAAGATTCCTGAGTTGTTGTCATACTATCAGAGTGTGGATGTATTCATCATTGATGATATTCAGGAAATTGGTGGAAACAAGGAGAAGACACAGGATTTGTTCTTCAACGTGTTTAATCACCTTTACCAGTCTGGCAAACAGGTTATCATCACTGCAGATAAGGCTCCAAAAGATATCACAGGATTTGAGCAGCGTATTTTGTCTCGTTTCAAGTGGGGATTGCAGGCAGAGTTAGTCTCACCAGACTTTGATTTGAAGTATTCTATTTTGAAGGAGAAAACAAAGGATCAGGGTGTAGAGATTCCAGATGATGTCCTACGTTTCGTGGCAGAGAGAGTTCCAGATAACTTGCGTGAGTTGGATGGAGTTATCGCGTCAATCCTTGCTCAGTCAATGTTCCTTGGTGCTCCAATCAACATTGAGTTAGCTTCTCGTATTGTAAGTGAGATGGTCACATACAGAGAGAAGACATTGAGCATCAGCGATATTCAGGAGAAGGTTTGCGACTACTACAAGCTATCTGTAAACGAGATTCAGACAAAGTCAAGAAAACGTGATGTAGTTCAGGCTCGTCAGATTGCTATGTATCTTGCAAGAAAATATACAAAGAGCTCTTTGACTGTCATTGGAGAGCAGATTGGAAACAGAGATCATGCTACTGTGCTTCATGCAGTTAAAACAGTTATGGATCTTTGCGAGACAGATAGAGAGATCAGAGAGAGTGTTTCTTCTATCGAAAAAGAACTAAAGTGATAAAAAAAAGATAAAAAAGTGTAAATTTTTACATTATGATATACAGTTTTACTATCATATCAAACGAAAATGATAAATTTGCCCGTGTAATCGAGATCGATGCAGAGAGCACATTCTTGGAATTCAATGACATATTGTTGGATTCAGTAGGTTACACAAAGGATCAGATGACATCGTTCTTTATCTGTGATGAGGGATGGGAGAGAGAGACAGAGATCACTTTGATGGAGATGAAGTTCACTGCTTCAGATGAGGACAACTATATTATGGCAGACACTCGTTTGGAAGAGTTGGTTCAGGATAAGGGACAGCGCTTGTTGTTTATGTTCGACAGCCTTAATGAAAGAATGTTCTTCATTGAGTTGACTTCTATAAAGAAGGGAAATTTGATCGTGCCTGCTTGTGTAAAGAGCAAGGGTGACGCTCCAAAGCAGATTGAAGATATGGATTACAACGACAAATTCTTGGCAGCAGCTGATGATGGTGTTTATCTAGATGAGTTTGGAAGTGATGATTTCGATGCTGACGAGTTGGAGTCGGAAGGTTTGAACATTGATGATGATTATTTCGGACATCAAGAATTTTGATGTCACTTCAAATTAAAAGATATGAAGATTTTCAATAAACTAATTCTTATTTTGGCAGTATTGCCATTTGTTTCTCTTGTTTCATGTTCAAATGAGGAAGGAGAAGGAGGAAAGGCAAAGATTTCTGGAATTGTCTATAAGGTTGTAGACGATGGTAATATTGCTAAGTCGGGAGATGATTATAGTTTTGTGCGTGATACACTTGTAGCATCTGATGTTGACGTGTATTTGATTTACGGTGGAGATCAGAATGCTGTCTATGACGATAAAACTAAGACTTCTCACAACGGTAAGTTTGAGTTTGATTACCTTCGTGCAGGAGATTATTCCGTTTTTGCTTATAACGATAATGATTCATACGAGATGCGTAGTGTTCACTGTGGCAAGACAGGAACTGCAGAGATTGAACCTATGTACATTTTGGATGGAAAGAACAGCGGCAAGTGTGGAGTAGTTGGAGACGTGGAGATACGTTATGCTGCCACAACAAAAGATTATGTATCTGCTGTTGCAGTCCGCGTTTATTTGAGAAAACTAAATGAGATGTCTGTGTCTGACACACGTACAGATGATAATGGAAATTATTATTTCGCACGTCTAGAACCAGAGACAGAATATGTTGTATGGGTAGAGGAAGAGCAGATTAAGAACGGCAAAGTCGTTGCTAATCCTGATACTATAACAACAGGTAAGGCTGGAGAGATCGTTAAGAGCGATGTCTTGAAGGCTATGGTATATTGATCTAACACAATAAACGTTAATATACTCTAAAGATGAAAACATTGAAAGTCCTTTTCCCTATTGCACTTTCTCTATTGGCTTTTTCTTCGGTAGATGCCCAGAAGAAGACTGTAGATGGAAAGAAGATTAAGGAGATTAAAGAGTGGAAGGTTGACTCTGGCAAGCGTACTCTTTCAGAGGTGTCAAAGTATGATGCTAATGGAGAGAAGGTTGAGGAGATCAAGTATTCTAGCAACGGAAGCCAGAAAGAACGCTTTGTATACGAGTACAATGCAAATGGCAAGTGTATAAAAGAGACAAAGTACGATGAGTTCAATAAGTTGGAGAAAACAACAAAGATTGAATATAACTCATTCGGAAAGAAATCAAAAGAGACTTCTTACGATGCCAAGGGCAAAGTAAAGAGTGTTAAAGAGGTGGAGTACATCACCGAATAATTAAACAAACATTAATATGCAGGAGTTGACTAACGTTTCGCAGACACCCGTCTCACAGGATGAGGATATGCAGGAACTGATTTCTACTATTGATTCTAAACTTGCTCAGATGGATCCGATTACATTGGAACAGATGAGCGGTATCAAACTGATGAATAGAATCGACACGAAGTATCTTGTCGATGTTCGTCGTCTGCCTGCACTTTTGGATAAAGCAAAATCCGACTATTTTGTGCAGGAGATTGCTGGAAAACGTAAGGCTTTTTACCGTACACTTTATTGGGACACTTCTGATGCTCATATGTACACTATCCACCACGATAGAAAACTTAACAGACAGAAGATCAGAGTGCGTGAATATGTGGAGTCGAACTTGACTTTCTTGGAGATCAAGAACAAGAGCAACAAAGGTAGAACAAAGAAGATCCGTATCTCTATACCAAATGAAGAAATCAAGTCGCAGAATGAAGCTGTTGATTTCATCAATGACAAAGCCAATTATGGTATCGACGAGATTTTTGGACGCCTACGTAACCAGTTCTCTCGTATCACTCTCGTCAACAAGGGTAAGACAGAGCGTTTGACTATTGACATCAATATTCAATTCGATAACTGTGTCACTGGAAACCATAACTCAATTCCAACCCTTTGTATCGTTGAGGTGAAACGCGACGGAAATGTCTATTCTCCGTTTACCAGCTATATGGCTGATTTCAGAATCAAGAAAAAAAGTATTAGCAAGTATTGTTTGGGTATGATTCTAACAGACCCGAATTTGAAACAAAACCGTTTCAAAGCAAAACTTCGCTATATTCAAAACATGTTGTCAAAAAGTAATAATTAAATACCATGGAATTATCTCAAATTGAATTTTTAGGAGTTCCGTTGATTAACGTTGACGGTTTGATAGAAATGCTTGCACGTTTTGGCGTGACAATGTTTTTCACTTTTATCATCATTGGATGTCTATATTATCCACGTAGCAAGCGTAAAGACTGGTTCTTCTGCTTTACAATGATCACAGTGACTGTGTTTCTTTTGATCTTCTTGCTTGGTCAGGAGAAACTACAGATTGGTCTTGCTCTAGGTTTGTTCGCAATCTTTGGTATTGTAAGATATCGTACGGAAGCCATTGCCATACGTGAGATGTCATACTTGTTTATGATCATCGGTATCGCTGTAATCAACGGTTTGGCAACAAGTGTTTCATACGCAGAATTGATCGTTACTAACTTGATTTTCGTTATCGCTTCAGGTCTTATGGAGTTCTCTAGCTTGAAGGATAAGGTTAATGTGAAGCTTGTAACATATGAGAAAATCAACCTTATTACTCCAGAGAAGCACGACGAGATGATGGCTGATTTGAAGACTCGCACAGGTTTGGATATCGTAAAGTTTGAGGTTGGCCACATTGATTTCCTTAAGGATATCGCTTTGGTTAAGGTATACTACAGAACTGCAGACAAGTCTATCAATACAGTAGACGGTATTCGTAGAGCTAAAGATTTCACAGCCTAAAAGTTTTTAAGACTTAAAGTTTAAGTTTGATGAAGAGTTTGAAAAAATACATATTGTTGCTTCTTTCCTGCACTGCACTTTCAGTGTCGGCAGATGATTTTGGCGGCAATGTATCGGTTGAATTGTCGAAGAAACTCAGTAAGAAGGTAGACATCTCTTTGGTAGAGGAGGTCCGTCTAAATCAGAACTGGGGCCATTTTGATCGTTCTGCCACATCACTTGGTGCTGATTTCAAACTTATAAAAAAATATTTAAAGGCTGGCGTTGCTTATTCGGCATTGGTTTACAACGAGACTAATTATTGTCTACTCGACCATCGTGCTATTGCTTCCTTAACAGGTAGTGCTTATGCAGGAAACTTTGAGTTTTCATTGCGTGCACGTTATCAAGCAACCTTCCAAGATGAAAGCTACGGAAATTCACACAAAGTGAATCCCAAGCAGATTGTAAGAGGTAAAGCGGAGATTGAATACGACGTCGCAAAAATCAAACTTAGCCCATATATCTCGGCCGAGGCTTACTATGAGGTGGCAAAGAAAGATTGCAACAGATTCAAGTACAGCATCGGTGCCAAGAAAAAAATCAATAAGCATAACGCTGTTAGTCTAGGATTCCAAATGGATGATAAACTAAAAACTAACAACTACTACTTGTTGGTTGGATATGGTTACAAATTCTAAGAATCTTCATTCTTAATTATAAAGAGGTCGTATCATATGATACGGCCTTTTTTGTATCTTTGCATCAACAGAATTTCACAATGGCCTACATACCCTATATAGATCCACAGACAGATGAATTGCTTCGTCAATATTGCGAAGCCCACATGCCGATTCAATGCAATGCTAAATCGGCGGGATCATCGTATCTTGCAATCTTGAAAAAGTATTGGGGCTATGATTCGTTCCGCCCGATGCAGGAGGAGATTATAAACTCCATCGGATCAGGTAAAGATACGTTGGCTCTTCTTCCTACGGGAGGAGGAAAGAGTATCACATTCCAGGTGCCAACGATGGCAAAGGATGGAGTCTGTCTTGTCATCACTCCGCTTGTGTCGTTGATGAAAGACCAAGTTGAGAATCTACAAAAAATTGGAATCAAGGCTGCGTATATACATTCCGGAATGGAGCCAAAGCAAGTATTCCGTGTGATTGAAAATACTTGTTACGACGCTTACAAATTTCTTTATATATCTCCAGAGCGACTATCTCTTGATTCCTTCCGCAACAATCTATTCCGTATGGATATCTGTATGATTGCTGTGGATGAGTCTCACTGTATCTCACAATGGGGCTACGATTTCCGCCCGTCATATTTGAAGATTAGCGAAATCCGTGACCTGCTTCAGAAGACGCCCGTGTTGGCTCTTACAGCAACAGCTACGCCTGAAGTTGTAGATGATATCCAGACCAAACTGAAATTTAAGGAGAAGAATGTATTCCGCAAATCTTTTTTGCGTAAGAATCTATCTTATTTGGTTCGTCAAACTGATGACAAGATTGAATATATCAAAAGAATTTTAGATAGCCAACAGGGGCAAGGAACCTCGATCGTATATGTCAGATCTCGTAAGATGACGGAAGAGATTGCCGCCAAACTTAATGCTCTTGGAATATCAGCAGAGAGTTATCATGCCGGACTTGACGCACGTCTCAAGGATGAGAAGCAAAACAAGTGGAAGAACGGAAGTGTACGTGTGATTGTAGCGACCAATGCTTTCGGTATGGGTATCGACAAGGGTGATGTACGCACCGTCATCCATTATACATTGCCTGAGAATCTTGAGGCATATTTTCAGGAGGCTGGACGTGCAGGTAGAGATGAGAAGGATTCGTTTGCAATTCTTCTATATGATAACAAAGATTTTGGTGCATTCCGTAAACATCTGTTGGATGAGTTTCCATTGAAAGATTATGTTCGCATCATCTATGATGAAATATGTCGTTATCTGAGAATTCCTATTCATGAAGGTGCAGGATGGAATGCAGAGATTGACATTTGGAAGTTTTGCAAGGAGAGAGGACATAAATATGAAAGAGTGGAATCTTGCTTGAATATTCTTTCCCAGAATGGTTATCTCAACTATTCACCTAATGCGACTCGTCCATCTCGTTTGATGTTTAATGTGCGACGCGATGATTTGTATAAGGACGATTATGATACAGTCCCTGAATTCTCCAATCGTGTGATGGCGACGGTGATGCGTATGTATGAGGGAGTTTTTGCCGACTACGTATTCATCGATGAGAATGATATCGCACATGAGATGGGAGTGTATGGGGATTCACGTCAGCAAATCTATAATGCGTTGATGAATCTACGCTCGTTTGGTATTATCAAGTATGTGCCTGGCAAACAAGCCACATTTATCGAGTTCTTGGTTAATCGTCAGGAACCACAACACGTCGCTATATCTAAAGATTCATATGAGATTCGTAAGGAACGTGCTATCTATCGAATGGAGAATATGATCCAATATGTGCAGTACAAAACTAAATGTCGTAGCCAAATGCTCCTACACTACTTTGGAGATACTGAGGCAAAACCATGTGGAACATGCGATGTCTGCCGTGAATTAGGGAAGAAAACTCCTGCACAGATACAGGAACTGCAGAGAGAAGATTTTCGCACTTCAATTAAACTACGAGTTCATCTTCGTGAAGGCAATATCAACGAAGCTACACTTCGCCATATCTATCAGTACCGTCTTCCTGATTTCGAAAGAGAATTCGCCGATATGAAGGAGAAGGGGATAATCTACAGCAACGAAGGAGGCTGGCTGTATTGCAGATGATGCCTTTTGCATTATGCGATTACCAAAGAAAAGTTCAACCCTAGAGCATGAGCCATCATTAAAAAAGTTGACAGTTGCATATCTGTTTTCCCTTTTTCAAGAGCTGTAATATAAGTTCTGCTTTTTCCGACTATTTCAGCTAATTGACTTTGACTGATTTTTCTTCTTTTGCGTTCTTCTTTAAGCACTTCTGCCAAATACCATGCTTGAGCTTTTGCATTGAATTCTGTACGTGTTGCTGTACCTTCTTCTCCATATTTTTCGGATAGTACAGAATTCATTGAAGTCAAATTTTTTGTGTCTATCATATTTATTCCTTTATTTCGTTAATTAGGTTTTGTGCCTTAAGAATTTCTGCTTGGTATTGTTTGGTGCTTTTTTTTAGAAATGAATTTAACAGAACAACCTTAGTGGCTTCAATAAAGTTTTTAGAATCTATAGTGAATAAAATTGTTCTATATTCATTTGTGCCAATAGAAATTCTCATTTCATATAACTCAGTATTGTCAAGATGTTTGACAAACTTGCATTCACAATTTTTTGACTTTTTCATAATTTGTATTACATAGTCATATTTGTTGCGAATATTTGGCGGTAATGCATTGTAATATTTTAAGAAATCGTTTGTTGCTAATATTTCTCTTACTTCATTATCCATGTGTAAAAGTAATGTTTTTATGACAATTTGATGATAAAATGTATTAAATTTCTTACATTTATGGTTGCTTTTTACAACGAATACACTATTGTAACCCTCACCTGTGTCGATTTGTTCCCTTCGATAATTTCGTTGGCTTGACTGCCAATTTGTTCTCTTCCATCAGTATAAATCAATTCGCTGTATTTGGCGTAGAATTGTAGACGAGGCGTGATTTTCCATTGTGCAGTCACTCCGACGTGATGGCCAATTCCGTAAAAGATTGGCATAGAGAAATAGCCTGTTACGTCTTTCTCTGACAAACTGATTCTATTTTGATAATCAGGTGTGTGAAAAAACGCATAACGAACGGAGATGTTTGCCCTTTTATTGCGACGTGAGAGCGTGAAATCTTGTGCGGCGACATATCCCCACTTAAATAATAGATTCGTCTCCACGGTCGTTTTATGGCTAAAAACGGTGCGGCTGTCATTCCTATATGTCAGTCTCCAACTGTGCATCTCTTTACCAAACACATGTTTGCTATAATCGGTTTGGAATCTTGTATGTTTGCGATACTTTGCTGTTAACTTTTTATTGTATCCCAACCCGATATCCATCGTCACCATACAATCCGATCCTTCACTTGGCTCGCCAACTTGGTATCTCAACCAATCAAATCTATACACGTCGATATAGCCACGCAGATGAATATGCGGGTAGGGTAGTAAGTCTGCTCCGAGGAAGACTCCACTCTCATTCTGGTTTCTACTGCTCTCTCCAAACGCATTGGCAAAATCTGCGTTGTATTCGGGTGTGTAGTAACGCTGAACAACTGAGAATGACATTCTGCTGTTGGCGTGGATGCGTGCATGGTTGACTATGGCAAATCCGTCGTCGGCTGATTTGGCAAACTCTCCACACAACTGCACATTCCTCAACTTCACTTTATAATCCACACTCATGTCATAATTGTCTGCTCTGTCTCGTGTGCGGAGAATATTGTAAGGTTGAGAATTAGGGGTGAGGATGTGATCGTATTTATAGTACAATCCCGTCGCACCAACACTCCATCTTTTCTGCTTCCACTTTATATTTCCACCAAACATGTTCCTCTCCACATTCTTACGCTTGCTCATTTCAGCATCCGTACGATGATAACCATCAGTTTTGAGACTGTTGATGGAGGTGGAGTCGGATAGAGTGGCGTCTAATTTTTGATGTGATCCAAACATGCTGATTTGGATTTTGTCTGAAGGAGATATCATTGTTCCTCCACCTCTGTAATAGCCATATTCCGATGTGGAAGAATGACGTGTGATGCCTTCGTAGGAAAGAGCATCACCGTTGGCACAACTTGATTTCCCAAGATTGTATCCTCCAATGACTAATCCTTGTCCGAATGAAACATGATAGTCTCCGACGATGATTTTGTCAAATACCTTAATGTTTCGCAATTCCACACTTGCCGACGCATAATCAGCAATTCCGTCGTTGGTGCTGAAGAATCGTTCTCCAGCGTCATCTTCCATGCTGAAATTCATAAATGCTTTTGTTCCAGCCTGCACTTTCAGTTTGATATAACTTTGCCATGGATTGCCTAGATACGGATTTTTAGCCTCCTTTTTATATCCAGATTTATCAGGATAGATTCGTCCTGCGAACGACGTAAGTGTCGCATGGATTTGGTTGAAACTGTCGTCTCGCTTCGTGCTATCACAATCTCTAATATAGGCATACTGCTTAAGGAAATCCAATTCCACAGCACTGATTCCGTCACAATTCTTCAATTCATAAATTGAATAAAAGCGACGGTACAATTCTCGATGACGCAGAATGCCTTCGATACAACTCTGCCCAAGCATCGGTATCTTTTTCAGAAATGTCTCATCCACGGTGTTCAATTCTATTCCGTGAGCCAACAATTCTGTCAATTCATCTGCCATCTGCTCCACATCTACAAATGTCTCATCGTCCACATTTTCCAACTGTTCCATATAGTTTTCAATGAGGCTTTCTTCGTTGGCAAATAAGACAGACTTAAACAATAACAACAATATAACCAGACTATTTCGCATCTCTTTTCTTGTTCTGTATTTTCCACTTCAATCCTATTGACATGCTTGTCCCAAGTGTGTTGCAATAATCGGCCTCACACGAAAAATTGAAGCAGTCAATGTCTAATCCTATTCCTGCTGACGGGCGTATCGGCTTCACACTTGCACCACAACGTAGGCTGACCTTCTCTACATCGTAGCTGAATCCCATTCTTCCAACGAATTGTTTGTTTTCCATTCCAATCTCTGTTGCCCAATTGACATAAGTATTAATGGTGAGATTGTAGGCTGCAAAAACTGAATAGAAGAATTTAGAGTTGTCAATGACATAAGCTTTTCTACCTATTTCACTATAGAATGCCAACATATTATCTTCCGCAAAATAGCAGTAGAATCCCGGCACAATTTTGAATCCTGACATATTCTCTTCAGCCCCGACGTGGTGGTGGAGCAAGTATGCGGCTGAGAGGCCTGCACTCATGCGTGGAGTGAACATACGAGCCAACGATGCTTTGATGGTTATATCATTGTAGTCGGAATATCCGAATGCCGAGATGGTATAGCTATGTACTACGTTTGATGCAGGTATAGATGCATGAAGCACCGTCTCTCCTAATTCTGAAAGAAAGAAACTATTGTGGTAACCCAAACTGACTTCTGTCTGTTCGAGTAACGCTGTGAATGAGCAGTTTGAGTGGAAATCATCGTAAACTGATACTGATCCCATTGATTGTGAGTGTGGACTTTTTTCTTGTGAAACTGCTACTAATGAAAACAAGAAACACACTGCTACTAAATAATGTTTCATATAGTTGCGTTGACTAACAAACGCATTTGATTAAAAGAGTAGAGATGCACATTCATCACATCTCTACCAAATTTATTGTGCGAATTAGCGAAATATTCTTATTGAGAAATCATGGCTTTGATATCTTCTTCCGAAATGTTAAGACGCTTTGAAATTTCAGAGATTGTTATGCCTCCATCAACCAACATTTTTTTTGAAAGTGTACAACCACATGTCCTTCATTGTGATGTTGCTCGCATCCAACTTGAACTTTGGCAAAGATAAGAAAACATTTTCGATGTCTGTCCCAAAATATCTTTCCTGTCTTCACGTTGCATTCTGCTGTGCATGTCACAGCATCGTCGATATCCGATATGCTTTCTCCAAGAATGAAGATTCCGATAATTCTGGAGATGTCTTCCTTCATGTCTTCCCATACCAAACCTTTCTTGATTTTCGAGTCCATAAGTTTGTAGACGTAGAAATTCGCTCGTGTCTTGAAAAACTTCTAAAATTGCATTTAGAAAGGATCTCATAACAATTGGGTCCGACATACAGTATTTGAACCCGAAGTCACATCGTAAGTCGATGTATTTTCCAACTTTCATTTTTTAGTTACTGATTAAAATTTGTACTAGTTTGTATAATCCGAATTGACTAAACCAAACATTTTCAGACGCAAAGATAATCAAACTTTTGTAAATGCCATTACATGCTGATTTATAAAAATAACGCCACCACTGAAATTAAACAGCGGTGGCGTTTAGCTTTATCTCTTTTGTGAGATACTATTTCAATTTGAAAGTGATTCCGCCTTGTGCGTAAGGAAGACCATTTCCAGAGTCTACACCAAATTCAGCTTTGAATCCGAATGAACTTCCAACAAAGAATCTTGCACCAAGGAATGGTCCGAAGCAGAACTTGTTGCGAGATGGATTGTCTCCATAATAGCTATGGTAGTCAAGACCATCAACGTAGTTCCAAAGCTTCCAGTGTCCACCCATTAGTAAACCTCCATAAAGATCAATGCGGTCTGTTGGATCAAAATGGAATGCACCACGGAATGCGATAAAGATGTTGTGCATCTCAGCATCGTAGTATAGGTTAGTAGTGTAGTGGTGTCCACGATAGTCATATCCATGGTCTGCACCCCAAACATCGTATAGGTAGTAACTTGCTATACCTCCCAATGAAATTGCACATTTGCTTCCTACGCTAGCAATACCTCCGTCAATACATAGCGATAGAGGTGGAATCATTACTTTTCTGAAATCAGTTTCAGAATGAGTAGGAGCACCCACTGTGATGTCCATTGCCAAACTGCCTTCTGAGAATGCTGAACCACTGCTTTTCTTTTTACTGTTGCCTCCTTTTGCAGGAGCTGCAAGAGCAAGTGATGCGCACAAAAGGCCACAAGTTACTGTTAATAGTTTTCTCATCATTTTTTATACTTTCACTCTAACAACCGCAAAAAGTATGCCAGAGCGGAATCTTTATTTTGTAGACGTTATACTTTTCTGCAAATTGTTAATAAATGGTTGTCTTTTTCATCTGTGGTGGCAATGATGTATTTGTCACCTCCATCTTTTATTCCAAGTTTTTTTCTCAATTCATCAGCCTGCAACGGGAAATTTCTGCATGTGATATTGGCTCGTGTGATGCCTGCTAGATTCTCCTTCAACTCTTTCTTGTTCATTGAGAAAATCTTCTCCACTTCAAAGCGTCTGCCTGGAAAATCCTCACATAATTCATCCGACGTGAACAGATGGCTGAATGGTGCGATTTTCTTGACTTTCTCAGAAGCTAAACTGTCGCTGATATTGGCTTTAAGAATTGCGACGTTGGGCTCGTAGAGATAGGTTAGGGGAGTGCTGTATTCTGAGCATCCAGTTGGTGTTGCGGATGTTGATTCCAACAATTCCGTCTTCCCATCAGCTTTGATATTTGCCGCTACTATTTTTTTGAACTCCGCATCTTTCTTGCAGATGAACAGCAATTCTTTGCACTCGTTGTCTACTGCCACAACATGTATCTCTTCCACACATCCTAAATCTCTGACTGCGGACTTGATGTCGAGCATAGGTGATAGTTTTAGCATCAGACGATCGCATTTGTTAAGCAATGTCTCTTTGAGTGCCACCACATCTGGTTCACAATCCTTAATCTCAACTGTCTTCTTGCCGTTTTTGTCGCGGCGGGCAGGATCAAGAAAAATCAAATCATAATGCGACGTGGATGCATTTATCAGTTCAATGCCGTCTGCATTAGTGGTGGATATATTTGTCGCACCAAGAGATTTGAAATTATGGGATGCGATTTTGCAAAGATCCGCATTTCGCTCCACATATTGTGCATTTTTGAAATTGCGTGAGATGAAGTAGAAATCAACGCCAAATCCGGATGTCAAATCTATCATGGAATCACCGTCGCCAGCAATGGATTGCTTGTAAAGAGCAGTTTTCTCGGAAGAACATTGCTCCATAGAAAGCTTGACTGGATATACTATGCTCTCTGCATTAGCAAACGTAGGCAATTTGGATTTTGCAATCTGCCTGCCTTCTATCTGCTGTAGTGCTGCACGGATGGCAATCTCTTTATTGGAAAATTTCAATGCCAACTTAGCCACGTCATCATCTTGATGAGCGGCTATAAACGTTAACGTGTCGGCAGAGAAAAAGTCTTGCATTTCAGATATGGAATGGATTACGAGAATACGACAGTCTTGTTCTTGTAAACCAAAACCTTTCTGTCGATGTGCTTCTCAACTGCGCGTGAAAGCACGATCTTCTCCAAATCCTCACCCTTGTGGATGAAACTCTTCACTGAATCCTTGTGAGTGACGCGTGCAACATCCTGCTCAATGATTGGACCAGCGTCAAGCTCTGTTGTGACGTAGTGTGAAGTTGCACCGATAATCTTCACTCCTCTCTCGAATGCCTGGTGGTATGGTTTAGCACCAACGAATGCTGGCAAGAATGAGTGGTGGATATTGATGATTTTGTTAGGATATGAGTTGATCATGTTCTCACTGATGATCTGCATGTATCTTGCAAGCACGATGAAGTCAATCTTGTTTTCAGCAAGAAGTTCCATCTCTGCTTTCTCAATCTCAGCCTTGTTCTCCTTAGTTACACTGAACACATGATATGGAATGCCGAATTTTTCGCCAACCCAAGCCAAGTCAGGGTGGTTGGACACGATCAAAGGAATGTCTACATTAAGTTCACCTGCTGAATAGCGAGCAAGAATGTCGAATAGACAGTGAGACATCTTAGATACGAATATTGCCATACGAGGCTTCACATCTGAGAAATACAGATTGAACTGCATGTCGTAGCGTGAACCGAACAAAGTAGAGAAATATTCGTGAAGTTTCTCGCGTGGAATAAGGAAGTTAGTCAAATCCCACTCAATACGAGTGAAGAAAGTGTTCTGCTGATAATCCACATGCTGGTCAAGGTATACGATGTTTCCCTTGTTGACATTTATGAAGTTAGTCACAGCAGCCAAGATACCCTCCTGGTCAGGACAGTGGATAAGTAGTATCGCAGTGTTGCTTTTCTGTTCCATATCAATAATTTTCGTTTTATGATGCAAAAATAATATTTGTGACGGTGATATGCAATTATAAATGCTAAATGAGAAAAGTTAAATGCTGAATGAGTGAAAAAAAACAAAAGGAACGCTTATTAGGCGTTCCTTTTTGTCTCATTTTATGATAAGTTATTTATCTCATCAAAGTGAAATGTCCGAAGTAAACTTTATCGATTTCTTCGATGTCAATTTCATACCAGTAATCTGTTGCTGGCATCTTGTTGCCATTGTATGTTCCATCCCAACCAACTTCAAACTCTTCACCTTTAGCAGAATAGATCAATTTTCCGAATCTGTCGTAGACTCTGACAATTGAGTTTGGATAAACATCAATGTCCTTGATCTTCCAGTAATCATTCTCGCCATCTCCATTAGGAGTGAAGAATACATCAGGTATTGGCTGAGTTGCTTCTATGCTAAGTTCCTGCTCAGCTGTACAACCTGTGCTGTCGCGAACCTGAAGAATGTGTTTGCCATATGGTAAGTGGTCTTGTGAACCATAGTTGTCGTTCAATTCTCCTAGGTCTTTAGTGCCTAAGTACATGTGGTATGGCATTGTTCCACCAGCCACTGTATATTCAACGGTGCGATTGTCTGGATTTACTGAATCCACAACTAATACAGGCATTGGGTTGACTTTTAGTGGCTGAGACACTGAAGTGTGACAACCCTTTGCGTCTCCATCTATATCTGCAGGTAGTTTCAAGTCTGCAAAAATAGTGTAAGTAGTGCTCTCGTGCAACAATACCACTGGTTTCAATGTGTTTTGTGGTACCTCAGGCTCCCAATGGTATGACAAGTCTTTGGCCAATGAATTTCCATCTGGATCTGTTGCATCCAATGATGCTTTCATGCTCAAAGGCAAACCTTCACAAACTTCAGTTTGGTCGTTGAACATTCTTAGCTTCAATGAGACCTCTACAACTTTTACTGTCCACTTGATGTCTTTCTGACATCCTGCCTCAGTCTCTTCGTGAAGTATTACATCCCATTTTCCTGGTGTAGTGTATTCTTTTCCGAATAGAATCTGATCTCTACAAATTAGAGTGTCTCCCATATCAATTGTTCCACCATCGAATACAACTAAGTGTAATTTTGTTGTACTATCGCAACCATTTATTCCAATAGCATGGTCCTCCAAGTCTCCTTCAAATTTTGTGTTGTAAACTTTGTCTCCAAACTTAAAATTCTCTGATGGACAAACTGCTTTATCTGGTAAGGTTACCACCTGAGGTTCAACAACAAAAGCTTTATGGTGAACAATACTATCACAACCATGGATAGTCTTTAATGTCTCTGTTGTTGGTGAATATGAATCTCCTTTACATATAGTATCTGGCAGAGTATACTCATAATTTTCGTGAACAAAGACATATTGCTCGTGTTTGCATCCGCCATCTTCGAACTCAATTTTTGTTCCTGGGCCTTCGTTTATTGTGTTCCAAACCTTGTTGACATTATTGTCTGATTTGTATGTTTGTCCTTGACAAATATGAGCATCGGCATCAGGGATGACAGCACTTACTCTAAGTTTATGCTCCTGAATTGTTCTAGGACAACCGTTAGCGTCTCTTGTAATAATTGGATCAAGATCAGTTATTCCTGGTGTCGTATAAGTGGAATTCAAACACTCGTCATCGTAAAGTACCTCTGTAAGCTTTTCGTATGGGATCTTTGTGATCGTAAATACATAGTCGCCATACGCCTCATTTTTCGTAATGACATCTGCAGGTGCTCGCAATGTGTAACCTTCTACAACTTTTGAAGAATCCTGACAAATATCAACATCAACCTCGTTGTGTTCTACATTAATAGGAAAATCTTTTTGAATGGCACATAGATTCTCAGTGTTGCCATCGCCGATGTTGCCACTTGCTGCAATGATAACTCTATATTGACCATTGTCATTGGTTTTATCAAATGAAGCAATATTATAACTTATCTTATTGCCTCTTACAACTGAACCTCCTGCACCAGATATCTTTTGGTATTTCTCGGTGCTTTCGTCGTATTTGAACCATTGGTATTCAATGTTTGAATTGCCGTCAAAAAATCCGTCAAACTCCGATTGTACATATTCAGCAGTGATTGTGGCTGATTTTTTGTAGTTGTACTTGTTTGGTTCTACGATTGTGATTGACGGCTGCTCCACTGAAATTGTGATGTCATCCAATCCAAAGTCCCAACCTACTGCAGCCGGATTGATTGCTCTTACAACAAAGTTTACTTCGTTTAGGCCCATTTCAGGTCTCAATCTAAATTCAACAGATTGCTCAACCCATTTGATTTTACTTCCGACATTTTTCCACTCGTCACTTAATGTTGAACTTAGGTCTGCTTTTTCTAACACATCTCCATTTGGACCCTCAATTGAGAGTCGTATGCTGTTAGCAGCTTGGTTATTTCCATCCAACACTGCCATATATGCGTCAAGTCTGAATTTCACATTGCTACATCCTGCTTTCAATAATTTCGCATAAAGAATGTCAGTGGAGGTATGACAGTCGAACGCCATGAAATATCCTAATTCATCATTATTGGGATTTGTGTGGTCTCCTCCGGGAAGCCATCGTGGGGCTGTCATTGATACCTGTCCCCAGTTTGTAAGATTGTATCCTCTTCCTACTTCTGCTTTTTCTGTTGACTTGACAACCATATACATACCAGAAGTATATGTTCTAGTCCAATCAAACCAAGTCAAGTCACTTTTTACATCAGCTGGTTCTGTTTTTAATATAATAGGATCATTTTGCTCATTTCCGCCAAAATCCTCTTTTGAAACTTCACGCCATTCGTAAGCATTAACTGTATTTGAAGCTGCTAATGCTGATAGCCCTAATAATATTTTAGTAAAATTCTTCATCATAATCGAAACCCTATTATTCTACTATTTCATTTATTCAACATAGCAAAAATACTAAATTTCTTTATGAAGTATTCTTTTTTTTTGATTTTTTAACAGTAGGGTATTGTATAACATAAAAACTAAACAAAAATGCCACACCGTGATTAAATTAAACTCCTCTGAAATAAGGAATTGGGGTACGCGTTTCCTTTGTAATCCTCCGTGCGATGCAAAACAAGGCTGCAAGCAACCTTGAGTCGAGGCCCGCCATTGTAAACGACAATTTCACCCGGTAAGTTTGTAATAATTGTAAAGTTTAACAATCAATTAACGGTGTGGCATCTACAAAGGTAGCCTTTTTTACGCATATAGCAAGATTTTACGCTTTTTTTCCATATTTTTGCCGTCGCATTTGATAAGAATATGGCTAAGAAAGGTACAATTTATTTAATCCCGAATACACTTGGAGATTGTGACATCGATAATCTGTTTCCACAATATAATTATGTTGTGATCCGCAGATTGCGTCATTTTATTGTTGAAGACGTGCGCACTGTTCGCAGATTCCTTAAACGTGTGGATAAGGAAATTGATATTGATGCTCTGACATTCTATATTTTAAATAAACACACGTCTCCAGAAGAGATCTCTACATTTTTAAATCCTCTTCTTGATGGTAACGACGTGGGTATTATCTCCGAGGCTGGATGTCCTTGTGTGGCTGACCCAGGTGCTGAGGTTGTGAAGATTGCTCAGAGAAAAGAGATTAAGGTGGTGCCGTTGGTCGGACCGTCGTCGATTTTGATGGGCCTTATGGCTTCTGGTTTCAATGGCCAGAGTTTTGCTTTCGTAGGTTATCTTCCGATTGAATCAGCCGATAGATTGAATACGATAAAGAAACTTGAACATCGTGCCTCTAGCGAACATCAGTCTCAGATCTTTATTGAGACTCCTTATCGCAACATGAAGATGATGGAGACTCTTCTTCAGACTCTTCAGCCTAATACTCTTCTTTGTGTGGCTTGTGATGTGACACTTGAAACAGAATATATAGTGACGAAGACGGTGGCAGAATGGAAGAAAATGACGTTGCCTGATCTTAACAAACGTCCTTCTATATTTATAATTTATAAATGAAACATTCCTTTTGTATGAAAAAATATTTATTGCAACTTGTGTTGGCTATAGCTTTGCCATTTGTCCTATACTCATGCTCAGTTGATTCTGAGAATGAGGAGGCGTTGGAAGAGGCTATCCAAGACAAATTGGAATCTATGGTAAAACAGTCGCTTGATGGAGAATATGTTCTCTATACTAAAGTGACAGTAAATAGTGTCGACAAAACTTTGCTCGAGGGTGGTTGTCCAACTCGTGTTGTATTTTCTTGGGTAGGGGATTCTCTTGTGGTTGAAATACCTGAGATGAAGATTGGTAACATGCCGTTTGCTATTAGTTATAAGTCTGCATGTGAGATAAAAAGACTTAACAGTTGGGAGGAGGATGAACATGCTGGAGGAAATGAGGCTTGGTTCAAATTTGTCGGAACTAATGGATATGTCTCGACAGGAGGTGATCCTAAACAGAATGGTTCTTCTATTAAAGGCTATTTCCGTCCAAGCCAGAACATTATTGAGTTTGTTATTGACTACAATGTCATGAATGTTCGTACAATATGCGAACGCCAAACACTTGATGTTGAACGTACTAGAGATTACGATACAGAGTTGGCAAAATATATGGAGGAACTGAATGCATATAAAAAAGAGAACGGTTTGAATGAAGTTCCGACAGGTCCTAGTAAGGGAGATGTCTTTGTCCCTGATTCAATAATTTATTTTGAAAAAGACTCAATGAACTTAAACGATTCAACAATAAAATATCCTGATAGATTTGAAATAATAGGGTCGAATGACATTACCGGATCTGAAGATATGGTAGTCTCTCTAGAGGGAGTTAAAGGTATACTGTCAGACGATTTGATAATTTATTCTGATGTTAATGTTGGAGAAAGTCAAGTGGCTACAAATTGTCCTGCAGTGATGAATTTTAGTTGGTCAGATGACGTCATGACGCTGACAATTTCAAACCTGAAGTTTGGAAATATGCCATTTGCAATCAATTTTTCTTGCATTTGTAATCAAATATATGGCTATGGTTCATACTATAGATTTGAGGGAACCGAAGGTGTTGTGTCCTCTGACCCTGAATTCGTGACTGGAGCAGAAGGTGTTGTCAAATGTTATTTCTACCCTTTGACTATGCAAATTGCTTTGGAAATTGATTTTGGAACAGAATATAGTGTTAAAGTCAACTGTCCTATACAGAATCTTGTCTATGCTGAATGATGACGTATGAAATTTCAATATAATTTATAGGGGTAGGTTTTACACTTGCCCCTATTTTTTTGTTTAAGGATAAACATCAATTGACATTTGTTATTTCCAATGTCTTGTTTAATTAATCAAAATCGTTAACTTTGTAAGCATCATTTTAGATTTAATATACATGGAAAAGAAAATCCCATACAAGATTTATCTTTCGGAGGATGAAATACCTACAGCTTGGTATAACCTTCGTGCTGATATGAAACAGAAGCCAGCTCCGCTTCTAAACCCAGGAACTCTAAAACCACTTACTGCAGATGAACTTAGTGCAGTGTTCTGCCGTGAATTGGTTGAGCAGGAACTTGATGATACAACAAGATTCATCACTATTCCAGAGGAAATCCGTAATTTCTATAAGATGTACCGTCCTTCACCAGTAGTTCGTGCTTACTGTTTGGAGAAGGCTCTTGGCACTCCTGCTGAGATCTACTATAAGTTTGAGGGTAACAATACATCAGGTAGCCACAAACTAAACTCTGCTATCGCTCAGGCATACTACGCTAAGAAGCAGGGCTTGAAGGGTGTGACAACTGAGACTGGTGCTGGTCAGTGGGGTACTGCACTTTCTATGGCTTGCTCTTATTTTGGTCTTGACTGTAAGGTGTTTATGGTAAAGTGTTCATACGAACAGAAGCCATTCCGTCGTGAGGTTATGCGTACTTATGGTGCGTCTATCACTCCTTCTCCATCAAATACAACAGAGATCGGTCGTAAGATTCTAGAGGAGTTCCCTGGCACAACAGGTTCTCTAGGATGTGCAATCTCTGAGGCTGTTGAGGTTGCTACTCATAATGATGGTTACCGCTACGTTTTGGGTAGTGTGTTGAATCAGGTTCTTCTTCACCAGAGTGTTATCGGTCTTGAGGCAAAGGCTGCTCTTGACAAGTATGGTGTTAAGCCAGATATCATCATCGGTTGTGCTGGTGGTGGATCAAACCTTGGTGGACTAATCGGTCCATTCATGGGTGAGAAGTTGAGAGGTGAAAACGATTACAGAATCATCGCTGTTGAGCCTGCATCTTGTCCAAGCTTCACTCGTGGTAAGTATGCTTACGATTTCTGCGATACAGGTAAAATCTGTCCTCTTGCTAAGATGTATACTCTTGGTAGCGGATTCATTCCATCTGCAAGCCACGCCGGAGGTCTTCGTTTCCATGGTATGACTACTACACTTTCTGAGCTTTACCACCAGGGTATGATGGAGGCAGTAGCTGTTGAGCAGACAAGTGTATTCGAGGCTGCAACTCAGTTCGCTCGCGTTGAGGGTATCCTTCCAGCTCCTGAGTCGTCTCACGCAATTCGCGTCGCTATTGATGAGGCTTTGAAGTGCAAGCAGACAGGTGAGAAGAAGAAGATCCTATTCGGTCTAACTGGTACTGGTTACTTCGACCTTGTTGCTTACGAGAAGTACAACAACGGTGAGATGGGTGACTACATCCCAACTGACGAGGATATCAAGAAGGGTTGGGCTTCTATGCCAAACGTAGATTTATAATCATGCATGCGACGGAATGATTCCCGTCGGAGCATGTTAAAAAATCATAATAATGGAGACGTGAATATTCGCGTCTCCTTTTTTTGTGCTAATTTTGTGCCAGAAAACAAAAGGATAAATAATCAAAATGCTAAACATGAAACTATTATCTGTTAAAAACTTAATTTTATTTACCTTGTTAAGCCTTGCTGGAGTCAATGCAAGTGCTAAAGAGTTGATCATTCCAGAAGGAACAACAGAGATTCCTCAAAACAAGTATTATGGTAATCCTACTATCACATCTGTAGTGATTCCTAAAAGTGTGACAAAGATTGGAGATTGGGCATTTTTCAAGTGTGACAACCTCAAGTCGGTTAAGTTTGCCGATGGTGTAAAATACATCGGTGAAGGAGCGTTCAGCAGTTGTAATGGTATTACCGAGATTTTGCTTCCAAACAGTGTGACAGAGACTGGTTCTGGTGCGTTTGCAGGATGTGAGAATCTTTCTAAAATCACTCTTTCAGAAAACATGACAAAAATAGCCGAAGGAGTATTCAACGGTTGTGTGTCGCTAGAGACGGCTGTAGTGCCAGGTACAATTAAAGAAATTGGCAAAGATGCATTTAACAATTGCACCAACCTTAAGTTTCTGACATTGAATGAAGGTATTTTGACTATCGGAGAAAAAGCGTTCGCGTCATGTCCTAGGCTAACAACTGTCACTCTTCCAAACTCATTGACAACAATCAATAAAAAAGCTTTTTCAGGATGCCGAAATATCAATAATATTTTGTTGACGGATGGCATCACTAACATTGGAGAAGGAGTGTTTGAGGAGTGTGAAGGGCTTGACAGCATCACTATCTCAAAAAACATCACTAAGCTTGAGGATAATATGTTCTACGGATGTACAGCACTTATCAATATTGATATTCCGTCGAACATCACTGAAATAGGGGAGAGCGTATTTGCTAAATGTAAGAATCTAAAACGTATATCAATTCCAAATAGTGTGGTTAAGATCGGTGAGAGTGCATTCCAGGATTGTACAAACATCACTGAGATTGCCATTCCAAACAGTGTGACATCAATTGGAAAGAACGCATTTTCACGTTGTGTCTATCTCAAGAGTATGGTTTTGCCAAGTGGCATGACAACCATAGAAAGAGGCCTATTCGACGACTGTATGTATTTGACTAATGTTGTTATTCCAGAAACAGTAACTACCATTGGCGACGGTGCATTTTGGGGCTGTAAGAGCATCGAAAAAATTGACATCCCTGCAAACGTCACAACAATCGGTAAAGAGTCATTTAAGGATTGCATTAATTTGAAGAATCTAAGACATCCAAGTGTTGCGACAATAGGAAATGAAGCATTCAACGGTTGCAATAAAGATTTGGTTGTAGAGAAGTATTAAAAACGAAAACGAAAACGAAAACGAAGACGAAAACGAAGACGAAAACGAAAACGAAGACGAAAACGAAAACGAAAACGAAAACGAAAACGAAGACGAAAACGAAGACGAAAACGAAAACGAAGACGAAGATGCCGGACGATTAAGCCCGGCATTTTTTTGTTATTGTGGACATCAACCTTATTTTCCTACAGGCTGAGTAAGAGTGACGTATCCGTTCTTCAAATTGATGAACTTAGCGATCTCCTCTCTATCGATGTTTCCGCAGACGCAAGTTTTCAAGTCGTTAGCTGCACAGAAAAGGTAAACATTCTGACTGATGTAACCAGAGTCTGTTGCTCCGTAGAATGCCATTCCGTGCTCATCGAAACCTTCCATTTTATCGTAGTTAGCAACGAAGATCAAGTCGACACCGCAATTAGCGTGGAATGGATTTCTTCCTGCCTGTGCACGGAAATCACCCTTGTTGACCAAAGTCAACTTGTGACCTACTGGGTGGTATAGATAAACTGCTGATTTAGTGCAGACATAAACGTCGATCTCCTGAGCGTTTCTTGCTGTAGGTGCAGTTAGACGTGGATCATCAGAAGATGGTCTGTTGACACCGCATGCAGTCCAAAGTAGGTTAGAGATAGACTGGTCTGACAATGCGTCTGGTTTCATATTGCGGAATGTTGCACGAGCAGACAAAGCATCGTTAAGAGACATACCTCCAGTTGTCTGAGGTGCTGGAAGAATGATTGAGTCTGCCACCAAAGTGTCGATTGAGAAAACTGGATTTTCTTCCTTAGCGGCACATGTAGATTCTGCCTTTCCTGCGCAAGTTTCTGCTTTTTCTGGCTTGCTGCAAGAAGATAGCGATGCAAGTACGCAAGCCACAGATAAAGCTGAAGTTAAAAGTTTCTTCATTTTTAGTGTAT
This sequence comes from Paludibacteraceae bacterium, assembly GCA_045641065.1. Taxonomy (GTDB): domain Bacteria; phylum Bacteroidota; class Bacteroidia; order Bacteroidales; family Paludibacteraceae; genus UBA1723. The sequence continues at coordinate 39,065 of JAZUGF010000104.1, forward strand.
GATTATTATGTTTGTTGAAATCTTATTATGACGTCGCAATGTTTTAGGAGATTATATAGCAGTTGTATAATATGAGGATTGTTAAGGGCGGAACGCCCTAACTCCCCTTCCTATGCGAGCCCGTAGGGCGAGCATAAAAATAAGCGTGTTTGGACAACTAGTATATGATTACCATAATTTATTGCAATGCAAAAATATAAAATTCTGACAAATAAAATGATTGCGTTAATGATAAAATTGTGATGCTCGATTTTGAATTTATTGTGCTAAAAACGTGGTTTTGTCGATAAAAAAGAGTATTTTTGTAGAAAAATTAAACAAACAGTTATGACAGAAATTAAAGGTAAGTGGGCACTTGTTACAGGTGCATCACGTGGTATCGGAGCTTTGGCAGCAAAATTCTTGGCAGAAAGAGGTTGCAACGTCGTTCTTCAGAGCAGAAAGAAATCTCATCTTGACGCTACTTTGGCAGAGGTTAAGGCAATGGGAGTTGAGGCTTACTCGGTAGAGTGCCAGCTTGAGGATGACAAGGATGTAAAGCGTATGCTAAAGGAGATCGATGACAAAGGTACAAATATTGAGATCGTTCTTAACAATGCAGGTATCCAGGTGACTTATCGTCCTTTCCCTGAATATTATAACACTCCAGCAGAGGATTTCGTTGACAGTTTGAAGGTCAACACAATCGCCCCAATGATTATCTGCTACCACTACTTGCCTCGTATGATTAAGGCTGGTTTCGGTAGAATCGTAAATACAACAAGTGGTATCAACCTTGAGCCAGAGCAGGCTGCTTATTCTGCAAGTAAGGCAGGTCTTGATAAGATCACTAAGGATTTGGCTTCTAAGATCGACGGTACTGACGTTGTGCTTAGCCTGACAGATCCAGGTTGGTGTCGTACAGATTTGGGTGGACCTAACGCTCCTAACGCACCAGAGAGTGCATTGCCAGGTGTTGTTCTAGGTGTGTTCGCTGACGACAAGAAGTCAGGTAGAATCATCTCTGCTCAGGATTACGCAGGTTTGACACTTGACCAGGCTTTGGCAAAATTGAAGTAAGGGCAAAATTGAAGTAAGAAATAATATTAGGATGTTAAGATTAGACATTTTTTAAATAGAAGGAGGGTGTATCAAAACTAAGAAAGTTGCGATATACTCTCTTTTTAACTCTTTGAGACTTGAATGGATATTTGAAAATCGAAAAAATCAAAAATTGACTTAAATATTCGATTCTCACGAGTTGAAAATTTCATAAAATAAA
>JAZUGF010000105.1:0-15712 GCA_045641065.1 Paludibacteraceae bacterium
CCTAAAATAATATTTTTCATTGAATTACAATAAATTATTATTTCTGTTGAATCACTAACTATTGATCAAATTCAACTTGAAATGTATTTATTTCGCATTTGAGAGGCAAATATATAGTTTTTTGATGAAAATCTTTATTCGTTTATAGAAATCTATCGTTTGCGAAACTTGATTTTTTAATCTATATTTGTATTTCGATATTGTTGATACAACTTAAAACTTACAAATGACAACTGAAGATTTGAAAAGATATTGTAAAGTCCTTATTGAAAAGTTGAAAGAATACTGGGCCATCTTTATGGTCAAATTCAATAAATATTGGCCTATATTCAAAGAAAAGGTCAAGAATTATTGGACAATTCTTAAAGAAAAGTGCAATAATAAATGGCCATCAATAAAAGATGCTTTCAAGAAAAAATGGTATGTTATAGTCCTAATCGCTATTATAGCACCATTATTGCTTATATTCCTATTTTTTAAGGCGGTTGAAGTCAACTTTCTTTGGTTGTTTGGAGACTCTCCGTCTACAGAGGTACTTGCCGATCCAAAAACAGTCGAAGCTTCTGAAATCTATAGCGACGACGGGGTGCTTATTGGAAAGTATTTCACTGAAAACCGTTCTTCCGTCGGAATATTTGATATCTCAGAACCACTATTGATTACACTTGTCCATACTGAAGATGAACGTTTCTTTGATCATCATGGTGTCGACTACTCTGCCCTACTCGGTGCTTTCAAGGATGCTTTGCTTGGTAACGCACGTGGTGCAAGTACAATCACTCAGCAGCTTGTGAAGAACAAGTTTAAGATGCGTACCACTTATAATAATGGTCCGCTTTGCAAAGTGCCTGGCATCAGAACATTGATTATCAAGGTTAAAGAGTGGAATGCAGCCCGACAGATTGAGGATAGATTTGAAAAATTGGAGATTTTGAAGATGTATCTTAATACTGTCTACTTTGGTTCGAATGCTTACGGAATCAAAGCTGCAGCAAAAACTTACTTCAATACAACTCCAGACAAGTTGAATTGGGAGCAATCAGCATGTATCATCGGTTTGCTTAAAGCAACTACTTATTATAATCCTGTACGTAATCCAGAGAATAATGAGCGTCGACGCAGAATTATTATCAATAACCTCGCGTCGCACGGCATGATTACACAAGAGCAATGCGATTCAATTTTGGCTGTGCCTTTCTCTTTGAATTTCAAATCAGAATCTAATCTCGACGGAATGGCTCTTTACTTCCGTGACGCGGTAAGTAGTGAGCTTCAACAATGGTGCGATGATAATAATGTCAATCTCTATACCGACGGCTTGAAGATCTACACATCTATTGACTCTCGTATGCAACGTTATGCCGAACAAGCAGTTACAAAGCAAATGTTTGAAAATCAGAAACGTTTCTTCAAAAACTGGGGAAAAGAGAACCCTTGGCGAGATCGCAACAAAAAGGAGATGAAGACTTTTATTGACGAGACTATACGTAAAACTGCTCTTTATAAATCTCTAAATAAGAGATACAATGGCAATAAAGACTCCATCTATGCCCAGCTAAACAAGCCACATAAGATGAAGATTTTCAACTATAAATCAGGAGTGAAGGATACCGTTATGAGCAGTATGGACTCACTTAAATATATCGTGAAATATCTTCACTGTGGATTTGTTGCGATTGAGCCACAGACTGGTTTAGTAAAGGCTTGGGTTGGCGACGTGAATTACAACTATTGGCAGTATGATAAGGTTTTGGCAAAACGTCAGCCTGGATCAACATTCAAACTATTCGTCTATTCTCAGGCAATCCGCAAAGGAATGTCTCCATGTGATCTACGCACCGACTCGGCTACAACATGGATGACCGAGGAGAATGGTAAACCAGTAGCTTGGCAACCACAGAATGCCAACGGTGAATTTTCAAATGAAAAGTTGACTTTAAAAACTGCAATGGCACGCTCAATCAACAGTATAGCAGTGCAGCTTAATAAAGAACTTGGCCCACAGAATGTAGTGGATTTGGCTCACAAGATGGGTGTAGAAAGTCCAATTAGACCAATTCCGTCGATCTGCCTTGGTACAGAAGACGTTTCGCTTTTGGAAATGGTATCAGCCTACTCAACTATCCCTAACGAGGGAATCCGCATGAAACCACGAATCGTGACTAAAATCATAGATAAAGAAGGTAACGTCATCTACGAGAATAAAGCCCAAGGAGAGAAAGTTCTTGAATACGAAGAAGCATTTTTGGTACGTGAGATGCTACGAGAGGGATTGGCCGACGAACGCGGAACATCGCGTCGACTTTGGAATTACAATATCCATGGAGCCACTGATTTCGGAGGAAAAACAGGAAGTACATCCAACTATTCAGATGCATGGTACATGGGAATATCGCCAAAACTTGTGGCTGGAGCATGGGTCGGCGGCGAATACCGTTGTATCCACTTCAAGAACGGAGAGATGGGACAAGGTAGTGCCTCTGCCCTACCTATCTTCGGAGAATTCATGCAGAAAGTTTTGAACGACAAGAAATTGGCTAAGTACCGTGGTAGATTTGGTGAACCAAAACAAGAAATCACTCGCACTTATGATTGTGCAAAAGTCTTGGAAGAACTTGAGGAACAAGAGTCTGAAAGTGAAAGAGCTGGTGGATTATTCCGTAGATTGTTCGGACGCGACAAAGAAGAAGAATCTATAACAACATCTGAAGATAAGCATGTATCAGTAAAGAGCCGCAAAGAATTGCGTCAGGAGCGTCGTCAGGAAAGAAGAGAAGAAAGACGACGTAGACGAGGCTGGTAATGACTCGAAATGCGGAATTATAAATGCTGAATGCAGAATTTAACGGGGCGATAATCGTCCCGTTTTTTTGTATAGGGCTTGTAATCACTAACTCTTCAAAATCCTATATATTATTGGGGTTTTACCCAAAATGTTAAGCAGTTTACAATTTATGTTTAGTCACAAATTAGCTACGTTAAAATGTTGTAGGAAAAATGTGAATTAAAGAAAATGGCTGTTTCATACTTTTGCTATTGTAATCAAATGATAATTCTAAAACTAAAACTACAATAGCATGAAACACTTTGCAAGCTCACTAAAACAAGCATTTTGCGTAGCGGCTTCACTTTGTTTAGCCAACTCTGCTTTCGCAGGTAATATATCTGGCAAGTCAGCAAACGAACTTGCTAAGATGATCCGTGTGGGATGGAATCTAGGAAACTCACTTGACGCTACAGGTCAGGGAGCTAACGCTGAGACAAGTTGGGGAAACCCTCGTACTACTAAAGAGATGTTTGACAAAGTAAAGGAGGCTGGATTCAACGCAGTCCGTATTCCTGTGTCTTGGAGCACTCACGTATCTAATAATGGTCAGTATCAGTTTGCTATCGACGGCCAGTGGATGGCTCGCGTTAAGGAAGTTGTAAACTATGCAATCGATAACAATATGTTCGTGATCATCAACATCCATCACGACAATGATCAGTGGCATATGTTCCCTTCTAACCAGTACCTTGACCAGTCTAAAAAGTATGTTTCTGATGTTTGGACTCAGGTAGCAAAGGAGTTTGCTGACTACGATCAGCATTTGATCTTTGAGACAATCAACGAGCCTCGGGTCGTTGGTGATGCTAACGAATGGTGGTTTGATCCAAGCAATCCAACTCAGCCAGTAGCAGAGGCAATCCAGTGTATCAATCAGATCAATCAGGCTGCAGTTGACGCTATCCGCAGTGCAGGTGGTAACAACATGGATAGATTGGTTGGATGTCCAGGTTATGTAGGTTCAATTGACGGTGTCACTACTAATAATTTTAGAGCACCAAACGACCAAGCTCAGAACAGACTTTGGATCTCAGTTCACGCTTACACTCCATACGATTTCTGTATGAATCCAAGCATTCAAAACCACTCTTGGGATCAGAAGTACTACTACGATATCCAGTGGCTTTACAACTCAATCAGAGACAAAGTAATGTCAAAGGGCTACCCTGTTTATATCGGTGAGACTTCATCGTCTAACTACTTCAACACAGATGCGCGTAAAGATTGGGAAAGATGTTTCTTCGGTTTTTCTAAAGAATACGGTGTTCCTTGTTTCTTGTGGGATAACAATACTGTAGACAACAAAGACGGAGCTGAGCGTCACGGATATTTGAATCGTAGCTCACTTCAGTGGTTTGAGCCATCACTTATCCAGACAATCATGGAAACTTTGGGATGGGATCCAACTTCAGTAAACGATGAGATTTCTGACAAGTGGAATGTCTACACAGATGGAAAAACAATCCGTATCAATTCAAATGTGGAGATCAAAAATGTAGATGTGATTTCAATCAACGGAACTAAAGTAGCCGGTCTTACTAACGGAGGTAATGAGTGTGCAATCAACGTTAACCACAATGGAGTTTATGTAGTTATGATCACTACTGAGTCTGGTACATCAATAAAGAAAATCATTATCAAATAACGATAAAAACAAACCTTACTACAGTCGGGGGAGATGGTAAAACATCTCCCCTTTTTTTGTGTATCATTTATATATCCATGATACATAAAAAGAAATCGGCAGAATCTTTTAGATTCTGCCGAACAACATATCCTTACAAGCAAATATTAACAATTCGCATAGATATATCAACATTTCAGTTTTTCTGCCCAACCTTTGTTGACAAGCATGTCTTGAGCCGCTTCGTAGCCTATTTTAAAGATTTCATCAGCTTTGTCCGTTCCAAACATACCGTATTTGCAGGCTTTTTCAGTATTAATTATGAAGTCGCAAACAGCCTTTTCAGACTCTGTACTACTACCATTGATAACAAGGTCAAATACACGGTTGGAAACGGATGCTATGCCGGTAGTGACATTCTGTCGACATACCGGATTGACATGAATTCCTATCAAATATTCACAATCATCTCTCAACACAGATGCAGCAAGATTGCTCATTATTCCACCGTCGATATATAGTTTGCCGTCAATCCTAACAGGATTGAAAAGCAATGGCACACTTGATGATGCAATCAACGGATCAATCAATTCTCCCGTCGAAAAATATGTGGCTTTACCCTCTATCAAATCTGTGGCAGAAACAATGATCGGTATGTTCAAATCCTCAAACGTACTTGATCGCATCATTTTTTTCAACTTCTCTTTGAATGGACGTATAGCAGTCAATCCTCCACCCTTCCCTTTGAAAATATTGAAATTGAAGTCGACCATATCAAAAAACTTTGCTTTCTTGAAAAACGCAAGAATATCATCTACTGAATTTCCATCTGCATACAGAGCTGCGATCAGTGAGCCTGCACTCACTCCCGACATAACATTAATTTCAATACCGTTTTCTTCGAATGCCTTCAATACTCCTAAGTGGGCCAATCCTTTTACCGAGCCTCCACTTAAAGCTAGTCCTACCTTATATTTTCTCATACCCTATCCATTTTAACGTTGACGATGACGTTGACTGATTATCTGACAAAGAAATGACGCTCTCCTTGCAATTTACGCATCGTTTCATCATCCTGATTCAATTCACAAGAATCTACCTTTCCAAAATTCATACAATTTTTCTCTTCAGACGTGTATTTATTCCAAATTACTGGCATTGGAGAGTCTCCATTATTAGCGTAATTAGGATTTCCACTCCAAATGAAATTACCCCAGTATTTGCGCATTCGTTTTCCAATTTCGGATGCTACAATCTGATCACCAAAATATAATGGCATATTAAACCAAGGTCTCATATTTCCGAAAAGAAGCGGCATCTCAGCAACATGACATGCACCGAAACCTAAAATTCTGAAGATGATCGGAGCATAATTGAACTGATATACATAGACGGAATTGTTTTTTGCAATCGCATCGGCTACATTATACTTCTGTACCTTATACATGATATCTCCTGCGATATCACAAAAATCGCGTGTTTTTGGCTTCTTTGAATACGCATCCATAACCTTCGTACGGAAATCATCTGAGAAATCAGGGAAGAGTCTCTTCATTACCTCTTCCTTCTTGATTCCTTTCATGACACTCTTGAATACGCGAGCTTCGTTGGCATTAGAACCAATCAGAATTGGCTTACCAAGCTCTTCAAACTTCGACAATGTAGGGAATTCAGTCAAATATTCGCCATCTACAACAGGATTGATACTGCAAATTCCAAATTTTTCAGATCTGACAACATCATCCATAGACTCTAACGCCTTGGTCAACTGGCCATAACTGAATTTATTTATCTCGTCTAAATTAGTGATTCCAGCGACCTCTAGGTACTTCTCAGCAATCTTAGTTGCTTCTTCAGGAGTATAAAACGACTCCAAACAAGCACTTTGCGATATAACCTTGTGGAATAAATCTTTAGCCGATGGTACACACATCATCGCTATTGCCAACGCTGCTCCAGCCGACTGGCCCCACAACGTCACATTATTAGTGTCTCCACCATAGCTATCAATGTTGCTCTGCACCCAACGCAATGCCATCTCACAATCCTTAAGTCCAAGATTAGATTCAAACTTATCAGATAATCCTTTAAGGTATAGGAATCCGTGGAATCCAAGACGATAATTCACAGTGACTACGATACAGCTGTTCTCAACAGCAAATGTTTCAGCGTCGTACAAACCACGAGGACCGTGTTTTGCTACAATACCTTTACATCCACCATGAACATATGAACCACCAAAAAGCCATACAACAACTGGTATTTTCTTACCAAGTGACACACATTTGGGTACATATACATTAAGATATAGGCAATCTTCACTGCAACCCAAATACATAGGATGTTGAATTGGATCATCAGCAAACTTTGTAGCGTCAAGCTCACCAAACCACTCCTGTTTTTCGACAGGAGCCTTGAATTGTAAGTTTCCTACAGGTGCTTCGGCGTATGGCACACCAAGGTATTTGATGCAAGAATCCTTTAAACGCCCCTTCACTTTACCTTGAGGGGTTATAAGCACGAAACTATCAATCTTATCCATTATCATCACTGAAAAGTTTAAGTTTTTTATCTGCGACGGAATTCCGCACAGACAATTGCTGTAGCCACCGACACATTTAATGACTCGGATGTTGGTGAGCCTACAGGATAATTGGGGATATAAAGACGGTGGTCTGACATCTTGTCAATCTCTGGAGTGACACCATTGCCCTCGTTACCCATGACAATGACACCATTTGAAGTCAATTCCGTCTCATACATATTTTTTCCATCCAAGAAAGTGCCATAAATAGGCATCTTGTATTGTTTTTTCAATGTTTGCAAAGTAGAAGGCAAGTCAACGTAACTAACTGATACTCTTGCTATTGCTCCCATTGTAGCTTGAATTGTCTTTGGATTATAGATATCAGCAGTCTGCTGAGAGCAAAGTACTGTTTTTATTCCAAACCAATCTGCAATTCTTAGAATTGTTCCGACATTACCAGGATCCTGTACTCCGTCAAGAGCTAATATCAATGATTTGGAGATAGAAGAGAAATCAATTATACGCTCAGGCATTCTTAGCAAAGCCAATGCTTTAGGCGCCGATTGTAGTTGTGTCATCTTCTCCATTTCAGCAGAAGAAGCCTTCTCTACATGAGTTTTAGTTAACGACTGTATCTCGTCAAATGCTTCATCAGTAGCACAAACAAACTCAGCCTCAAAATACGGTAGGATATCACGCAGAATCTTCACACCCTCAGCCAAAAACAGATGGTGCTCATCTCGCGTCCTCTTCTTTCCAAATGAATAGACAAATTTTATCTGATTCTTTGAAATCACTGCCGTAATCTTTTTCTAAATATATACTTGAACTTTACAATATTAATTTGTTATTATACAATAATTTACTGCACATTAACAAGTCTAATATCATACTTAACAGGAAGGTATTTCAACTGTGTTGAACTATATCCTCCCTCTAATGATGAAGTGTAAGTGTTACCAATCTTGAAGGATACAACAGACTCACAAACTCCACCCTTGTTCAAGAACATTACTGACTCCTGGAATCCTTTTCCATACAAATCAGAAGTTGTTCCTTTCAACATAAAAGAGATAGGATTTGGAGAATTTTTCTCCATTGCACTGTAAATCATCTGTCCTTTCAAGTCTTTAGCAGAATAACGAACGTATACTGTAGAAGAGACTTTCGGCTTTGTGGCTGTAGTGTCGCCTAATGACACTTGATGATAATACAAACCAGCTTCAGCACGATAGAATATCTTTCTATTGTTTGCATCCAACCATTCACCAGAAATAGTTGCAGGCTTTTCTGTTACAATGACTGCATTAATATCTTTGAAATACTTTTCTACAGCTTCATTTTCCGCGTCAACATGATCAGCAAAAGTATCTGTTCTGCAAGATGACAATGACAAAAATGCCAACAATAGCACAATTACGTTCTTAAACTTCATATCTGTTTTTCTTATTTCTTCTGAATATCAACAACCATTAGAGTTATACGGCAATAAATAGGTGTACGTGATGCAATACACTGCCCTTTTCCTACAACTCCGTATGCAAGATAAGACGGAATGATAAACTCACCAGTTTCGCCTTGATGAAGCATCAAAATGGCTTCATCCATACCCTTGGGAAGGTCTCCTGTTCCGACATTTTTTATTTCAGTACGGTCTGTATAATTGGGACAAAACTCAGTTGCATCAAATGCTCTCAAAGAATAAGTAATCTTCACACCCTGCTGACGTTTAGCCTGCTCTCCACTCGGATTTGATGCCAGAATCTTATATCTGATACCTATTTGCGTTGAATCCAAGTCTAGTTTCATTGAGTCAACGTATTGGCGGATGATTTCATTCTCAATCTCCACCAAACCACGATTAGCCTCCATGATATTGGCCTCTGTATGGTCAACGGGCTTTTTGTTCATTGGCACCTGGGCTGGTTTCTCAGCACATGCGACAAACAAACAAGCTAATATGAAGTATACTATCCTATTGATCATTTGTACTCCTCTTTGCTCAACTCCTGATCAATCATCGCCTTGTATTTAGGCAATGCATCATTAAACTTCTTGACTGCGCCTTCTAGTGACAACTCAGTAGTTGAAGCTCCGGCAGCGTTTACATGTCCGCCACCGTCGAACAGTTCAGCAGCTATTTCGTTTACCTTCACGTCACCACGAGAACGGAAAGAAATCTTGATCTTACCATCTTCCTCCTTGAAGAAAGCCGACAAAACGACTCCCTTGATCGACAACGGAATGTTTACAAATCCTTCTGAATCTCCCTTCTGGTAGTTGAAACGCTCTAGTTCCTCCTGAGAAAGAGACATTACGCTGACACCCATCTTCTCATCAACCTTCATCTTTTCACTCAAAGTGTAACCCTCAAGTTTCAAACGGCTGACAGAGAAATTGCTGTTGATTCTACGGTAGATATAATCCTTATCAATCTCCTTCTTAAGCAGCTCGGAAATGATAGTATATATCTCTGGAGAATTTGAATTATATGTGAATGCACCTGTATCTGTCATCATACCTGTGTAGATACAAGTAGCAATCTTCTTATCAATCTCAGGAGCATATCCCATTCTACAGATTAGACGGAATATCATCTCCGATGTAGACGACATCTTAGGATAAGAAATGATTACATCAGCGAAATTGCCAGGATTAGTGTGATGGTCAATCATAACCTTCTTAGCCTTAGCATCTGCGACGTCGATACCCATTGAATCAATTCTTGACAATGTGTTGAAATCCAACGCCAAAATCAAATCAGCGTTGCTTATCAACTCCTTGCTGATCTTTGTCTGATCATTGTAGACAAGAATTTCATCCGCAGCTGGTAGCCACTTCAAAAAGCCCGGCATTTCGTTAGGAACAATCACAACGGCACCCTTACCAAGCTGACGCAAGAAATGGCAGATCGCCAATGAAGAACCAATTGCGTCACCATCCGGAGAAACGTGTGTTGTGATGACCACGTTCTCTGAGTCCAAAATCCTTTTTTTTGCTGCTTGAATAAGCGCCTCGTCAATAATTTTAGTAATCATATTACTCTCCTTTTTCTGGGTGCAAAATTAATAAATTTTTCGCAATGTTTGATAATATCAAATAATTACTGTTACCATATTTTATATTTTTTTCCGACACCGTAATTAATTATGATTCCGATTCCATTATCCGACACCATAATTAATTTCATTATCCGACACCATAATCAATTTCATTATCCGGCACCATAATCAATTTCGGTCTTTGACCTCATTGATTATGGAATCGGCTACCATTCACTTCGTGCCAGGGCCGCTGGCCCATATTATTAAACTCTCAACTCTCTCCCATATCTCCACAACCAAGATCCTGATCTCAACATCGAAGACAAAATGATTGGGTAGAATGCGGAATGGAATCTCTGCAAACATGTATGTTTTGTGAAGTAGTCGTTGTCAATCAAAACCCATAAGTCAGACACAATCGCCATCAACAATGCAATGGATGCTGTTGCCAAAACAAAAATGTAACCGTACTTCAATGCTGGTCTAAATGCCTTCACCAAACATAGTATCGGCCAGCACAAATACAGTGGATTGAAGAACAAAATGTTGTAATTTGGGAACACAAAATCATGCTCAGAGATGAACGACAAGAAGAAAACTAAGATTCCCAAAATTCCATGTAACGAATAGAATAGTGAATCAAACCAAATATAGTCGTTCGCCTTTTTGTAGTAATAAAATATAGTATGAACCACAATAAGCAAAAACATTACCCAAAATACGATATTTGGAGTGAAAAATGTCCACTCACATGAGCTCGAAACATCAGATTTATTCAAAAAATGATCATCTTTCACCAATGGTCTGCGATTACCCAACGAGTCAACAATCTCAGCTCTAGTAAATACCTCGTGCATGTGTACTGGTTCGAACATTCTCATCGAATCAGTAATGTTTCTGTCGATTGGCTCTCCTAGACAGATTTGGATTCCGAAATTGTACCAAGGCGAATGACTCTGCCTTGCGGAAATGTTCTGACGGTAAGATTGCGCAGTCAACGTATCATCTGTGAAATGATAATCGATAGTACCGTTAACACATCTCTCAAGCATCTGACGTGGTCGTGTTGCGCAGTTGTCGAGGAAGAAACTATATCTGTAGACACGGTTCTCTGGAAGAACGTTTTCTTCTAATGCCTTGTCCAATCGTTCAACTTCTTCATCAGTAAGATTAAGGACAGCCTCTCTTAAATGAACTTTTTTGTATTTAGTGGCTTCACGGAATGATTTCTCAAACCTTTGAGACCCCACCATATAGTCTGTTCGGCCCAACACGAAATTGTAGCAAAACTTAGTGATGTCGCCAAAACTGAACAAACCATAATTATATATCCAGTCACAATTTAGAGAGTCATTAGTTATCCTTAACGCTGAATGTCCCCACGCTGTATAAACTTCTTTCTCTGTCTGATAATGAGTAACTAGGCTGAATCGTGTTTTCTCCGCAGACGCTGTCAAAGAAAGCACCGTCAACAATATAGTTATAAGATACTTAATATGATTATTTCGCATTATTTACCTATAAAATTATTGATTTCTGTGTAAAGACGCTGCAATGGCAATCCCATGATATTATAGAAGCTCCCCTCAATCGAGACTACTCCCACGTAGCCAATCCACTCCTGCACTCCGTAAGCTCCAGCCTTATCAAATGGCTTATAGTGATCTACATAATATTCGATCTCCTCATCTTTCAAACGAGCAAATGTCACATATGAAACTGCATAAAATGGATGTGATTTCTCTTTAGTGCGTAAGCAACAACCTGTGAAAACAGCATGAGTATTTCCTGAGAAATCCTTCAACATCTGGATTGCCTCTGCCCTATCCTTCGGTTTGCCATACACCTTGCCATCAAACCACACAATTGTGTCGGCGGCAATAACAATCGTATTGTCGTCCATCTTAGGCAACATGCTCTCTGCCTTCTTTGATGCAATATACATTGGAATTTCGCCACCCAATAATGTATCTGGGAAACTCTCGTCCTCAGTCAACGGCGATGCGCATTCAAAGTTTAGTTCCAAACCCTTTAATAGCTCTCTGCGTCGTGGAGACGTAGATGCTAAAATCACTCTATAATTCTCTAACATTGTATTTTGTATCACTCTTTACGCGATAATTTCGCGTCACTTATCTAATTTGTATGCAAAGAAAACTCAAAAAATTGAATTTATAATTACACATTTAAAAATTTGAAGTTAAATTTGCAGAAAAGTGATAAAAAATGGCGGATAACAACGAAAATACAAAGAAAAACAAGCAGAGTCTTAATGATTTGCTTCTAAACATAGCATTCAACATCATCATACCTGTTGCGATACTTAAAAAAGTACCTGAAAAATGGGATAATGAAAATGCTGCAGTCATTGCCCTTTGCGTCGCCTTAGCCTTTCCAATCGGATTTTTCATCTACGACTATATCAAAACCAAGAAGAGCAATTTCATCTCTATACTTGGATTCTTTTCTGTCCTTGCGACGGGAGTGATCGGAATTTTCCAGATTCCAAACGAGTATCTTGCACTAAAGGAGGCTGCAGTGCCATTCATAATCATGTGCATCTGTTTAGGCTCACTTTTCACTCCATATCCAGTTGTAGAGAAACTTATCTACAACGATGCAATGTTCAATAAAGAACTAATCAACAATAAATTAGAGGAAAAAGGAAATTCACACCAGATGACAACAGTGATGCGCAACGCCACTTTCATCGTAGCTGGCTCATTCCTTCTTTCCACTATTCTTAATTATACTTTGGCAAAGAAAATCGTGGTGAGCGATCCAATCACTCAGGCTGCACAACGCACTCAAGAGATCGGCGACCTCACTTTCTGGAGCTATATCTTCATCGCTCTACCATGTACACTCGTCATGGGATTCGCTATATATTATATAGTATCTAAAGTCTCAAAGTTGACAGACTTGAAAATGGAAGAGATGCTCAACGGTGATTTTGAAACAGAGGAAAAAGAAGAAAAAATCAAAGAATTAGATAATAAATAACGTAGAGACGGGGTTATGCCTCGTCTTTATAATTTCATGTGGTACGCCACAACAAACAAAGATTAATAAAGAACTACAATGACTAATTCACTTACTGCTAAAGAAATAGCAAACATCACTGGCGGTAAATTGATCGGTGATGGAAACAATATAATCAGCAGATTATCAACTGATTCCCGTACACTTTCGTGGGAAAACGAAACGCTATTCGTAGCTATCAAAACTCCCAAGCGTGATGGACACTCTTACATTCCTCAGCTAATCAACCGTGGTGTAAAGAGTTTTTTGATCACAGATTCTGCAATTATCAATAAAGATGAGGCATACGTTTCTTCGGTTGATTTCATTCTTGTCGACGATGCCATCTCAGCTCTTGATAAATTAGCGAAATACAAGCGTGACCAGACTAAAGCTACTGTGGTCGGAATCACAGGTAGCAACGGTAAGACTATCGTCAAGGAGTGGCTTGCCCAACTGCTTTCAGGCGAAAAAAAGGTGGTGAGATCTCCACGTAGTTTCAACTCAAAAATCGGTGTGCCTCTATCTGTGTGGGGATGCGAAAAAGAATGTGACTACGCTATCTTCGAGGCTGGTATTTCAGAACCTGGAGAAATGAAAGCTTTACACGAGATTATACGTCCTAATATCGGTATTTTCACACACTTAGGCGAGGCTCATAGTGAGAATTTCAGCAGTGAAAGAAGCAAGTGTTTGGAGAAAATCAAACTCTTTGAAGGCTGCGACAAGATCATCTACAATGCCGACAATCGTTTGGTGGATATCTGTATGTCGGGAGCATTCGACGCTTCTAAACTGGTTAGATTTGGAGAGGCAGACAACGCTGATGTCAAAGTCGAGAAAGTGGAATCAGCCGGAGCCAACACAACCATCTCATATTCATATAAAGGCAAGAAAGATTCAATCACAGTTCCATTTACAGATAAAGGAGAGATCGAGAATGCCCTATCCTGCTTGACATTCCTTCTTCTAATTGGTGAAGACGCGAATACTATCAAGGCTAAGATGGCCAAACTTGAGAATATCGCAATGCGTTTGGCAATCAAACAGGCTGAAAACGAGTGTATTATCGTCGACGATAGTTACCAGCTTGATCTTGGTTCACTTACTCCAGCCATCGACTACGTAGTGAATGTGGCAGCAGGACGCAAATTAAAATCGGCAATTATCATGTCAGATTTCCCAGGTGTGGCTGACAACGAAAGCGGATTATATAAAGAGTTGGCTCATCTGATCAGCCAGAAGCACATTGATCGCTTCATCGGCGTCGGAGCTACACTTTGCAAGTATAAATCATTGTTTGAAAGCGATATAAAGACGGAATTCTACACGTCGAAAGACGAATTTCTTTCTTCAATAGCCAATAAAAAGCATTTTGAGAAAGAGGCAATCTTGATCAAAGGAGCACGAAACTTCCATTTTGAGGATATCGAGGAGCAACTAAGCGAGCGAATCCATGAGACTCGTCTTGAAGTCAACCTCTCTGCCCTCGCCCGCAATTTCCACTATTTCCGTAGCCATTTGAAGAAGGAGACAAAGATGGTGAGCATGGTAAAAGCCAATGCATACGGAACTGGCGACATTGAGGTGTCAAGATGTTTGGTAGCAGAAGGAGTTGATTATCTTGCAGTTGCAGTGGCCGACGAAGGAGTGATGCTACGTAAGGCAGGAATCGACACCCCTATCATCGTGATGAATCCAGAGCGAAACAGTTTCGCCAAGATGTTCGAGTACAACCTTGAGCCAGAGATCTACAACTTCTCTATCGTGAATCAGATGATTGCCGACGCGGAGAAACGTGGCGAACGAGATTTCCCATTCCACTTGAAGCTCGACACTGGTATGCATCGTCTTGGTTTTGAGAAGAAAGACCTTCCAGAGCTAATCAAGTTGCTAAAATCACAGAACAGCATCCGACCTAAGTCAGTATTCTCACATTTGGTTGGTTCAGATGGCGTACAATTTGACGATTTCACATTGCATCAGATTGCACTATTTGAAGAGATGACGACGATGTTAAAGGCTGAATTCCCGTCGATCCTACGACATATTCTAAACTCAGCAGGAATTGAAAGATTCAGTCAGTATCAGTTTGATATGGTGCGTCTTGGAATCGGTCACTACGGATTCTCAGGCATTGAAGGCAAGACACTTGAGGAAGTTTGTACGTTGAAAACTAAGATTTTGAATATCCGCGACGTAAAGAAAGGCGAAACAATCGGCTACGGACGTCAGGGAGTGACAGAAAGAGACTCCAAGATTGGAGTAATCGGATTAGGCTATGCCGACGGATTAGACAGAGGTTTAGGATGCGGAGTCGGTGAAGTTGTGGTCAGAGGCAAGAAAGCCAAGATCATCGGCAGAGTCTGCATGGACGTCTGCATGATCGATTTGACAGGTATAGATGCCATCGAAGGCGATGACGTAATCGTATTTGGCCCAGAAAACCCAATAGAAGGCGTAGCAGCAAAGTTAAACACAATCTCATACGAAGTGTTGACTGGAGTCAACGAACGAGTACAGAGGATATATGTGAGGGAATAAAACGATTGAATTCTTATAATGCAGAGAGAGGGTGTATCAAAACTCAATTTATAAAAAATCAAACTATCAAAATGTAAGTTGATTTTTAATTTCGCCAAAAATATAGTCGTTTCAGAGACTTAACT
>JAZUGF010000106.1:0-8513 GCA_045641065.1 Paludibacteraceae bacterium
ATGTTCTTTGACAGACACATTCTTAGTCAACAGTCCAGCGATCATTCCTCCATACTGGTTCTCACCAAACGGAGACGGAGAGTCAGACAAGTGGACAGTGCCGTTGATCAACGAGACTTATCCAGAGGCAGAGTTTACAATTTTTGACCGTTGGGGTAAGAAGTTGGCAGAGTTCAAGGGTGCAGACGACGGATGGGACGGTACATACAACGGTGCCGATATGCCTACAACAGACTACTGGTACGAGTTGATCGTCCGCGAGATCGATAAGGTCTACACAGGACACTTCACGTTGATAAGACGATAATGTTGACGAAAACGAAAACGAAAACGAAAACGAAAAAGGTTGCGATCTCTCGCAACCTTTTTTGTATTTAAATTAAGAGATAAGATTTGAGAGTTAAGAATGTCGAATTACACGGCTTTTTGCTATATTTGTGTTAAATATAAATTTATGGCTAGATATTTTTTATTTCTGATACTACTTGTTTTCATATCTTGTTCGGAAGATAAACCGAAATTGGATGAGAATATAGATTATTCATCTATGGACCTTTCTAATCCACCTGATACACTTTGGGGAGTTGATGTCAGTCATTATCAAGGAAAAATTGATTTTGATAAACTAGAGGAAGGTGCTCATTTTGTCATATTACGTTCTTCTATTGGAGATAAAGGAAAATGTGATCAGCGTTTTTATGGTAATTATGCTCAGGCTGCTAAATCACATCTTCTTCTTGGATTCTATCATTTCTTCTATTTTAATCGTGATGGTGAACTTCAGGCCAAAATATTTTTAGACGCTACAAATGAGAAACGTAATAATTTCCCTTTGATAATAGATTTTGAAGAGTCTACAGTGGTCAACAATCCAAAGGAAATGAATATTGATTCTTCAATTTATAATCTTCGTAAGATGGTTGATTACCTTGAAGCACAAGGAAAAGATGTGATGGTTTATTCAAATCGCCATTGCTACTCTAAATATAAAATTGCGTCTAATTTTCCAAATCTGAAATTATGGGTGGCAGACTACAATGCCATGTTTGTGACTGATGATTTTCCAAACTGTTATATTCAGCAATATGCTTGCGATGGTAATGTGTATGGTATACATGCCGACGTGGATTTGAATGTCATCGTTAACAGTAAAATGATAATTACTCCGGAAAATAATATACCCGAATTTAGACCAGCACAGTGATTTTTCACTTTTTTTAACGTTTTTCATTGTATTGGTGCTATCTTTGCATAAATTTTTGATTAAGATTGAAAAATTACAGATATGACAAGAGAAGAATTATTTGAGAATATCAAAAAGAAGCAGTCGTTTCTTTGTGTAGGTCTTGACACAGATGTGAACAAGATTCCTGAGTTTATGTTTGACAAGTACGAAGGCGACTACATCTTCGAGTTCAACAAGCAGATTATCGACGCTACTGCAAAATATTGCGTCGCTTACAAACCAAATTTGGCATTCTACGAGAGCCTTGGCCTTCAGGGTTGGGATGTGCTTGAGCGTACAGTTGATTATATCCGTACTAACTACCCAGACATGTTCTTGATCGCTGATGCTAAGCGTGGTGATATCGGTAACACTTCTGCTATGTATGCTCGTACATTCTTCGGAGCTATGGATTTCGACTCAGTTACAGTCGCTCCTTACATGGGAGAGGATTCTGTTTCTCCATTCTTGACATACGAAGGTAAGTGGGTAACTCTTCTTGCTTTGACTTCAAACAAGGGTGCTTTCGACTTCCAGTTTATGAAGGACGCTGAGACTGGCGACACTTTGTATCAGAAGGTTTTGAAGACATCTAAAAACTGGGGTAACGCAGATAACATGATGTATGTTGTTGGAGCAACAAAGGCTGATATGCTTAGCGATATCCGTCAGATTATACCTGACAATTTCTTGCTTGTGCCTGGTATCGGAGCACAGGGTGGTAGCCTAGAGGAGGTTGTTAAACACGGTATGAACAAGCAGTGTGGTCTATTGGTTAACTCTTCTCGTGCAATCATCTATGCAGCTAACGACGAGACTTTCGCAGAGGCAGCTGAGCGTGAGGCAAAGAAAGTGCAGGAGCAGATGGCTGGATTCTTGAAGGCAGCAGGTATGATCTAATTGTTGGGTAGACGGGAATGCAGGCTAAAATCATCAACGACCCAGTACACGGATTCATTAATATTCCGGAATCTCTTTACGATATTATTGAGCATCGTTTTTTCCAACGTTTGTCTAGAATCAGACAACTAGGATTGACGTATATGGTGTACCCTGGTGCTCAGCATACCCGTTTTCTTCACTCTTTGGGTGCTATGCACTTGATGAATGAAGCTCTGACTACTCTTCAGAATAAAGGTGTAGCTATTTCAAAGGAAGAGAAAGAGGCTGCGATGGCAGCTATCCTTCTTCATGATGTCGGTCACGCTCCATTCTCACATGTGTTGGAGAGTACATTCGTGTCAGGCATTTCACATGAAGAGATCTCTCTTCTTATGATGAAGCAGATAAATAAAGATTTCGGTGGCAAACTAGACATGGCCATCGAAATCTTTCAAGATAAATATCCACGACATTTCTTCCACCAGTTGATTTCCGGACAGTTGGATGTTGACCGTCTCGACTATCTAAGCCGTGACTGTTATTTCACTGGAGTCGTGGAGGGTGTTATCGGAGCCGAGAGAATCATCAAGATGATGAATGTGGCTGACGATAAACTTTGTGTGGAGATCAAAGGAATATACTCAATCGAAAAATTCTTGATGGCTCGACGAATGATGTACTGGCAGGTATATCTTCACAAAGCTTCAATCGCAGCCGAACAAGTTTTGATTTCGTTGTTAAGACGCGCCATCTACCTTGCCAAACAAGGTGAAGGATTATTCGCGTCGCCTTCCTTGAGATATTTCCTTTATAATAGCGTCGAGGCTGATTCATTTGACGTCTATAGCTCGTCACTTGAGAATTACGCACGATTCGACGATTCTGATATATATTCCGCTTTGAAAGTTTGGCAATGTCATAAAGACAATATTTTGTCTTTGTTGAGTGAGGCTCTTACTGACAGAAGATTGTTCAAGGTCAAGATTCTCGACCATGAGCCAAGCAAACAAGAGGTGGATGAAATAAAGAAACAAATTCAGACTGTCACAAATTTCACTGATGAGGAAGTCGAGTATTTATGTGCCGTCGTGCCAGTGACAAGCAAGGCTTATTCTCTGAAAAATGGAGGCTTGCATATCTTACGCTCCGACGGTGAGTTGTGTGACGTAAGTGAAGTTTCCGACATTTTAGACTTTTCTTTGTTGTCTAAACAAGAAAAGAAATACTATCTTTGCTACTATGATTCGCGTCAGTATTTTAAGACGTTAGTCTAAAACGTGTGTAAAAATAGTTGAATTTTATGTTCTAAATGTATAGCATATGCGCATATTCATCTTAGAACATGCTTGATATGGCAATATTTTACTATTTTTGTACGAATTTTAACTTTATTGGATATGGAATTTACAGCAGGACAGTTGGCAGCAATGCTTAATGGACGAGTTGAAGGAGATGAGAACGTAAAGGTTAGTACTTTTGCAAAAATTGAGGAAGGTAAAAGCGGAGCGATTTCGTTTTTGTCAAATCCTAAGTATATTGAATATCTTTATTCTACGCAGTCGTCTGTTGTGTTGGTATCCAATGACTTTGTTCCAACAAAACCATACACAACTACACTTTTGAGAGTCGCTGATCCTTATGCAGCGGTTGCTCAGCTACTTCGTTTGGCTGATCAGTATTTGTCGCCAAAGAGAAATGGCATTCATCCGTCTGCTTCTATTTCAGACAAAGCAAAGGTTGGAGAGAATGTCTATATCGGACAGAATGTAGTTGTTGAAGACGGTGCTGTAATCGGCAATGGTTGCCAGATCTACGCTAACAGTTTCGTCGGACAGGGTGTTACATTAGGAGATGATTCATTGGTTTATGCCAATGTCACAATATATAAAGGTTGTAAGATTGGAAACCGCTGCGTTTTGCAGGCAGGTTGTGTGATTGGAGGTGACGGATTCGGTTTCGCTCCAAATCCAGATGGCTCTTACAGCAAGATTCCTCAGCTTGGTATCGTTCGCTTGGAGGACGACGTTGAGATTGGGGCAAATTCAACAATTGACCGTGCTACTATGGGTGAGACTGTTATCCACAAGGGAGTCAAGATCGACAACCTTGTCCACATCGCTCACAATGTAGTAGTCGGAGACAACACAGTGATGGCAGCGTTGACTGGTATCGCTGGTTCAACAAAGATTGGTAAGCACTGTATGTTTGGTGGACAGAGTGGAGTGGTTGGTCACGTTGAGGTGGCTGACAATTCTAATTTCGCTGCTAAGTGTGGTGTGTCATCTTCAATCAAGACTCCAGGTCAGCAATGGCATTTCTACCCACATATCGAGGGTTCAAAATTCCGTCGCAGCTTCGTATGCTTCAAGCAGTTGCCTGATACAGTGAAGGTCGTGTCGGATACAGAAAAGCAATTGCGTGCGGCTAACGAAAGAATCGAGATGCTTGAGAAGCAGATTCAGGAGTTGGCAAACAAAATCAAGTAAATATTGGAAGAAAAATAATTAGAATGGATAATCAGAAGACATTAAAGGGAGAATTCTCTCTTTCTGGTGTAGGTTTGCATACAGGTTTGGCAATCAATGCCACATTTAAGCCAGCACCTGCTAACACAGGTATCAAGTTCAGACGTGTTGATCTTGAGGAAGATAACGAGATCGACGCATTGGCTGAGAATGTTGTAGAGACAAGCCGCGGCACTGTTATTGGAAAAGGCGACGTTAAGGTAAGTACAATTGAGCATGCAATGTCTGCTCTATACGCATTAGGCGTTGATAACTGTATGATTGAGGTCTCAGGTGCTGAGATGCCAATCCTTGATGGTAGCGCTGCTCCATTTGTGAAAGAGATTCTTGCTGTAGGTCTTGAGGATCAGGATGCTGAGCGTGAGTACTACGTTGTAAGAAAGAAGACTGAGTTCGTAAATGAGACAACAGGAACAAAGTACACATTCATGCCAGACGACGATTTCTCAATGACAGTGATGGTAAATTATCCATCTATAGTTTTGGGAAACCAGTTCGCTAACTTGGATTCTATTGCAAATTATGAGAATGAGGTGGCAGCTTGCCGTACATTCGTATTTGTAAAGGAGATCGAGGCACTTGTTAAGAACAATCTTATCAAGGGTGGTGATTTGAATAACGCTATCGTTGTTTACGATGAGAAGATTCCTCAGGCTGAGGTTGATCACCTATGCGATATTCTTGGTAAGCCACATATCAAGGCTGAGAACATCGGTTATTTGAACGACGAGCCATTGCGTTTCGATAACGAGCCAGCACGTCACAAGATGCTTGACTTGATCGGAGACTTGGCTTTGATCGGTCGTCCAATCAAGGGTAAGGTTATCGCTGTATGCCCAGGACACACTGCAAACGCTGATTTGACTAAGAAGCTTCGTAAGGAGATCAAGCGTCAGGAGGTTGCAATTCCGTCGTACGATCCAAACCAGGAGCCTGTAATGGACGTTAATAAGATCAGAGAGATCCTTCCTCACCGTTGGCCAATGCAGTTGGTAGACAAGGTGGTCGAAATTTCTGATAATTACGTAGTTGCTGTTAAGAACGTCACTTCAAACGAGACATTCTTCATGGGTCACTTCCCTCAGGAGCCAGTTATGCCGGGTGTATTGATCGTTGAGGCAATGGCACAGTCGGGAGGTTTGTTCGTATTGAACTCATTGGATGATCCTCACGGATATTCAACATACTTTATGAAGATCGATAACGTTAAGTTCCGTCGCAAGGTCGTCCCTGGTGACACATTGATTTTCAAAGTTTCTTATGTCACACCATTGAGAAGAGGTTGTGCAGTGATGAAGGCATACGCTTTTGTTGGCGACCAGATCGTCGCAGAGGCAGAGTTTATGGCGCAGATTATTAAGAACAAATAATTGATTTGACTAAATATTTGGTGAATGGAACAACCATTTGTAAGCATACATCCCGAGGCTAAAATCGGTAAGAATGTAGAAATCGGACCGTTTACTTTCATCGACAAGGATGTCGAGATTGGCGACGGTACTAAGATTATGAATAATGTCACAATCTTGGAGGGAGCACGCATCGGTAAAAATTGTGTGATTTTCCCTAACGCAGTCATTTCTGCCATTCCTCAAGATCTTAAGTTTAGGGGTGAGAAAACCACTGCTGTTATTGGAGACAACACTACCATCCGTGAGTGTGTCACAATCAACAGAGGTACAGCATCTAAGGGTACTACAATCGTGGGCAGCAACAATTTGATCATGGCGTATGTTCACGTCGCACATGATTGTGTGATTGGCAACAACATCATTCTTGGCAACACAACACAGCTAGCAGGTGAGGTTGAGGTCAACGATTGGGCTATTATCTCAGGTGGTACTTTGGTGCATCAGTTTACACGTATCGGTTCACATGTGATGATTCAGGGCGGTTCGAGAATTGGTAAGGATGTTCCTCCGTATGCTATGGCCGGAAGAGATCCGTTGGCTTACTGTGGATTGAATCTTGTGGGCTTACGCAGACGTGGATTCACAAATGAAAAGATTGATGAGATTCAGAATATTTACCGCACATTGTACATGTCTGGATTGAATGTCACGCAGGCAATCGCCAAGATCAAGGAGACATGCCCAGACACTGAGGAGCGCAAGGTAGTGCTTGACTTCTTGGAGAGCAGTGATAGAGGTATTATTCCAAGCATTGTTAAATAATAAAATCTATCGTTATGTTTGCAAAAAGTATTGTTACGAGAGCTTTGGCACTAGGTGTTGCTGCTTTCACATTCACATCATGTGATGAAGAGTCATTGGGTGCATTGTCAGACACTTTAGGTAATCTATCTCAAGGAGATACTGCAAGTGCATTGAAAGAAGCTCTTGGTCTTGGTGTCCAGACTGCTGTTAAGAAATTGTCTAACGACGGTTATATGGCAGAAGCAGCTACTAAGATCGGTCTTCCTGCAGGAGCAGTTACTGCATTTGAGGCTTACAATGCCATTGCAAGTACAAGTTATGGTAGTGCAATCGTATCAGCCGTAGGTTTGGGTGACGGTCTTGAGGATAACTTGGTTCAGGCTTTCAACGACGCTGCAACTGATGCTGCTCCAAAGTCAGCTCAGATTTTGGCAGACGAGGTTACTGGACTAACAATCCAGGATGCTCAGGAGATCCTATTCGGTGCTGAAAACGCTGCAACTGTAAAGTTGGAGACAGATACTAAGAGTGATTTGCAGGCTGCTTTCCATCCTACTATCACAAACAGTATGAACAACGTCAAGGTTGCAAACTTGACAGCTACTGAGTTGTGGAGCAAGTTCGCTACAGGCAATAACAAACTTTACGAACTTGTTAATGGAACAGAGGGTAAGACTTTCTTTACTGCTCTTGATGCAGCAAAAAAATTGACAGGTAAGAGCCCAATCTCTGACGCTCAGATCAGCACAATTAAGTCAGTTGCTACTGTTGATTCAGATGTTTCTGATTACATCACAGGTAGAGCATTGGACGGCTTGTTCCTTAAGATTGCTGAAAAGGAGAAGGGTATCCGTACTAATGCTGCAGAGCGTACAAGCGACTTGCTAAGAAGAGTTTTCGGACAGTTGGATAACAAGTAATCTGATTGATTCTCAAATATTAAAGGATTTGGCAGTAATGTCAAATCCTTTTTTGTTTGTCAAATGAGGATTTAACCACGGAAGAACACGGAACTCCTGAACCCACATACCTACGTCAATTTAAATGAGAATTGTAAAGGGCGGAACGCCCTTACCCCATCCCCAATGCGAGCCCGTAAGGGCGAGCGTCAATAAATAAGCGTGTTTGTACAACACGTAAAAATCATTAATCGATAATCATTCAATTGTCTATGAAAATTTTTATACCCATCCTCCTCCTCCTCTCAATCCCGTCTCTTTGTCTTGCCCAAGATTCTATATCAGTAGCCGACGGTACCGTCGCCGTCACTATTCAAATATCTCAACACGATAAAGAATCCCAGATGCTCTCAACATTGTATTCCGAGTTGTTGGATGTGGAGAAGCAGATCCGAACAACACATAACACCTTGGTGGATCTAAACTATATGAGCCCGGGAGTGGAACGAAAGATCCAGCAGAAGATTGACGAATTGAAAGGCCGCTTGGACACAGCCTCATTTCAACTTGATTCCATCACAGATAAAGAGGTAAAAACCAATGCTAAACCATACAAGGTGACTGTGAAGGATTGCAAACAGAAACTGAATAAATGTGTTTCAATGCTGAAGAAGAAAGCGAAGAAATAACGTGTTTTATTAACCACGGAAGACACGGAAATCACGGAGGAACGTAAAATTTCCGTAAAATGATTCATAAAATTTGAACACGTGTTTTATTAACCACGGAAGACACGGAAATCACGCTGAAACGTAAAATTTCCGTA
>JAZUGF010000107.1:0-4545 GCA_045641065.1 Paludibacteraceae bacterium
CATTTACTTTGAGAAAAAATGAAAAAAGTGGAATTTTTACAAGCTCTATATTTGATGCTATAAATGTAAAATTGAATATGGAAGGTGAACCTACTTGGTCTATTATAGTATCAGTAAATCCTACATCATCAAGGATCCCAAATTTGATAATCGATAAATATGGGGAAAGACAAACTGATGGTACTATAGATTTCAAACATTCTAATTTGGATGTGACAATAAAATATTATAAAGATTATTTTGCCGAATTTATTTATGAAATAAATGCAAACACAGGTGAATATAATGTTACACCTTTTTTTGCTCAGTATATCAATTAATTGAATTTTATAACCTTAGGGTTCGGCTGTGGCATTGGTGGTAGCGATGAATGAGAATCAATAAAATAGCATCTCCATTATTGCCAAACAGCAAAGGAACATGTGCTATCGGCTGTCCTCAATGTATAGAGTTTGTAATGGAGGGACAGATTCCTATGCCATCAATGCCTCAGATGAAAAAGGTTGCCTCAGAATTCTTAACTGAAATGGATTCATGTGGTGAGTCGTTGGCATTAAATGACTCTCAAATTTGAGCATTTATGCTTATTGAAATAAAGTGATGTTTTATAAGTTAATGTGAATTTCCAGGGGCGTCCCACCGACGCCTCTTTTTTTATCCCTTCCACACAATAATCAACTTGATTTTTCGTTAATTTTGTAGTGTAATATTAAAACTATGAAGGATATGAAAAAGAGTGTATTGACGGCATGTTCAATTGCCATTTTTTCGTCATTGCTTCTTTCATGCAAAGAACAGGCAAAATTATCTTCTGACAATCTTACAAATACTCAGATTAGTGAGAATTCATCTGTAAATACAGCACCAAGGACTGCTCCGACTGGAGTTGGTGTAGACTTCACAGTTGCTGCTGAGAGATCGTTGAATTCAGTAGTGCATATCATCACATATACACAAGGACGTCAGTCAAATGTCATTACATTGGATGATTTATTTGGACAGTTTTTCGGACAGCAACGTCGACAGCCACGAAATAATGGAGAGGTTCAGCCATCTGGTTCAGGTTCGGGTGTTATCCTAGACAAAGAAGGCTACATTGTGACGAATAATCACGTTGTTCAGGGGGCCGAGAAAGTGAAGGTGACGCTTAATGATAAACGAGCATATGCGGCGACTATTGTAGGAACAGATCCATCTACAGACTTAGCTTTACTAAAGATTGAGGCTGAGGATTTGCAGCCGATTGAGATTGGCAATTCTGATGACCTTAGAGTAGGAGAGTGGGTGTTAGCAGTTGGTAATCCATTCAATTTGACATCGACTGTGACGGCTGGAATTGTGAGTGCTAAAGGCCGAAATCTCAATATTTTATCTGGCAGTATGAAGATTGAATCATTCATTCAGACGGATGCTGCTGTGAATCCAGGAAATAGTGGAGGTGCTCTTGTCAACCTTAATGGAGAATTGGTAGGAATCAACTCTGCAATCGCGTCGCAGACAGGTTCATTTGCAGGTTATGCGTTTGCTATTCCAGTGTCGATAATGAAGAAGATTGTGTTGGATTTGCGACACTACGGAGCGGTGCAGAGAGCCATGTTGGGAATTGTAATCACAGACATCTCGGATGAACTAGCAAAAGCCAATAATATCGACCGTTTGGATGGAGTCTATGTGGTTGAAGTCGGACAAGTAGGAGGTGCTAAAGACGCTGGAATGCAGAATGGTGATGTCATCATTGCCGTCGACAATGTGAAGGTCAAATCAGTAGCGGAGATTCAGGATAGGTTGACTCGATTCAGCCCTGGAGATGATGTGAAAGTTACTGTCGACAGACAGGGAGAAATCATGAATTTCGACGTAAAATTGCGTGGTGCAAAAGAGTATGATATAAATGAAAACGAATAATCTTAAAAATCTATAAAAATTCAAATCACACTTTAAAATAAGCTGGTTTTTGATTATTTTTGCATATAAATAAAAACCGGGGCATGCCACAGAAAATGTGGTACGCAACTATACAGATTGAAAGGACAAAGACGGGGCATGCCCCATCTCTACGAATTGAAACAAAAAACTTAAAGATATGGAATTTGATAATTATTCAAAAGAGGAGAACGTACGTATCGGTTCTTCTGAAGGAAAGGCAGTAGACCATGAGCAGGTCGCTTTGTCTAAGTACATGACTTCCGTTTACAAAATGATGTGTTATGCATTGATTTTGACTGGTGCAGCAGCTTGGGTTGTAGGACATAATGAGACATTGTGGAGTTTCTTTTTAGGAAACTTTTGGATTTTTGCTATCGCTGAACTTGGATTTGTATTTGCGATCAGTGCTGGAATTCAGAAATTTGAGGCTAAGACATTGACTATTTTGTTTGTGATTTATTCAATTCTAAATGGTCTTACATTGTCTTCGATATTCTTAGTTTATGATTTAGGACTGATTGAAACGGCATTCTTTATCACCGCTGGAACATTCGGAGCTTGTTCAGCAATCGGTTATTTCATCAAGAAAGATCTTTCTTCAATTGGTAGAATCGCTTATTTCTTTTTGATTGGCTTAGTCATCGCATCAATTGTGAACATCTTCATGGCAAACTCACAGCTTGAATGGATTCTAAATTATGCTGGTGTTGGAATCTTTACAGTTTTGACTGCATATGATACTCAGAAATTGAAGAATGGAGGTTTCCACTACTTGGCAGAAGAGGATCAGCAGAGATGGGTTGTATATGGAGCTTTGGATCTATATTTGGACTTCATCAACTTGTTCCTATACATTTTGAGAATCCTTGGCAGAAGCAGAGACTAAGTTTAGTGTTTAGTTAGAGAGAAATTAAATGGATAAAAATAGATATTTAGTAATTATGGCTGGTGGAGCGGGCACACGTTTTTGGCCATGCTCACGTTCCAACCGTCCAAAACAGTTTTTAGACTTCTTTGGCACAGGCCGCACTCTTTTGCAGCAGACGTTTGATCGTTTCGCAAAGATTGTGCCTACTGAGAATATTTTTATTGCGTCGAACAAGCAATATAAAGATTTGATTCTTGAGCAGTTGCCAATGTTGACTGAAAACCAGTTGCTTTTGGAGCCAGCTCGTCGCAATACAGCTCCTTGCATCGCGTATGCAATGAATAAGATCGCGTCGTTGAATCCAAACGCAAATGTGGTGATCGCACCGTCGGACCACTTGGTTTTGAAGGAGCAGGAATTCCTTAATACTATCGAGAAAGGTTTGAATTTCACAGCCAATAATGACGTTTTGATGACACTTGGTATCAAACCATCGCGTCCTGAAACTGGTTACGGATATATTCAGATTGAGAATGGTGCATCTACCGATTCGATCTTTACAGTGAAGACATTCACAGAGAAGCCTAATCTTGAGTTGGCAAAGATCTTCTTTGAAAGCGATGAGTTCTTGTGGAACTCAGGTATGTTCTTGTGGAATGTGAAAGCAATTTCCAAAGCATTCGAGCAGCATGAGCCTGAGATTTGGGATAGATTCAAAGCTGGAGCAAGCTCATATAACACTCCAAAAGAGCAGGAGTACATTGATTCAATCTATCAGACAAGCAAGAATCTTTCAATCGACTATGCGATCATGGAGAAAGCACAGAATGTGAATGTGATTGCAGCCGATTTCGGATGGTCTGACCTTGGAACATGGGGAAGCCTATATGATTTGTCTGACGCTAAGGATGAGAATCAGAATGCGACATTGAAGGGTAGGGTGAAGTATCATAACTCAAAAGGAAATGTGATAAGCCTTGCTGAGAATAAGATCGCAATCGTAGAAGGATTGGATGATATGATTGTTGTCGACGACGATAATGTCCTACTAATCTGCAGAAAGTCGGAGGAACAGCATATCCGCGACTACGTTAGCGAGACAAAAGAAGAATTCGGAGAAGATTATATTTAATAGATTACGAGATTACAAAATGAGGATTGTTAAGGGCGTAACGCCCTAACCCCCATTCCCAAATGCGAGCCCGTAGGGCGAGCGTAAAAATTGATTTGGATGACTCGAATTTATTGTCTATTTAATTAGAATTTAATAGTTAACATTTAATAATGTAGAGACGTTGCATTGCGACGTCTCTACTTATAATTTTAGAAAAAGATGGTTTCTTTTTACGTGGCATTTGCCGCACTTATCGTGGGCTATCTCGTTTATGGAAAGTTTGTAGAGAAAGTTTTTGGCCCAGATCCTAACAGAGTTACTCCAGCAATTTCAAAGCAAGACGGAGTTGATTTTATGCCATTACCAACATGGCGAATCTTCATGATTCAGTTCTTGAACATCGCAGGTCTTGGACCAATTTTCGGTGCCATCATGGGTGCCAAGTTCGGTTCAGCAGCCTACTTGTGGATCGTGTTCGGTAGTATTTTTGCCGGAGCCACACACGACTACCTTGCTGGTATGATGAGTATCAGAGAAGGTGGTGAAAGTTTGCCAGACATCATCGGACGTCATCTTGGAATGAAGGCAAAAACAGTGATGCGCGTCTTCACAGTGGTTCTTATGATCCTAGTTGGAG
>JAZUGF010000108.1:0-10660 GCA_045641065.1 Paludibacteraceae bacterium
ATTGGTTAAGAAGGATATTTTCCGCATTTATGAGAAGGAAGTAGGACGAATCGACAATAGTAAATATGCTAATGTTGTGGATCGCTATCCGCTTTCCGATGCTCAGTATAAGTGTTACGATGAGATTATTTTCAAATTCCAACAGAAAGATGTGGTTCTGCTTCACGGAGTCACTTCTTGTGGAAAGACGGAGATCTATATAAAACTGATTGATGAGGCTATAGCAAGAGGAAAACAGGCTTTGTTCCTGCTTCCAGAAATCGCTTTGACTACGCAGTTGACCACTCGTTTGCGACGTGTGTTTGGTGAACAACTTGGTATTTACCACTCCAAATTCTCTGATAATGAGAGAGTAGAGGTGTGGCAGAATATGTTGTCGCCAGAGAAGGAATACAAGGTGATTTTGGGTGTACGCTCGTCGATTTTCCTTCCGTTTCGCAATCTTGGAATCGTGATTGTGGATGAGGAACACGAGAATACATACAAACAGTATGATCCGGCTCCACGTTATCATGCTCGCAACGCTGCGATGGTGCTTGCCCAGATTCATAAGGCAAAGGTTTTGCTTGGCTCGGCTACTCCGTCGATTGAGAGTTATTACCACGCCACGCAGAGCAAGAAATATGGTTTTGTGGAGCTTTTGACTCGTTTCGCTGATATTCAACTGCCTGAAATTATGGTTGTCGACGTGAAGACAGAGCGTCTTCATAAGACTATGACAGGAATGTTCAGCAAACAGTTGATTGATGAGATGTCACGTGCGATGGCAAACCATGAGCAGATTATCTTATTCCAGAATCGACGTGGATATTCGCCATACATGGAGTGTAGAAGTTGCTCCTACGTGCCACGCTGCAAATACTGTGATGTGAGCCTTACTCTCCATCGCAACGATGATTCACTTGTCTGCCATTATTGTGGCTATACAATCCCAGTTCCACAGTTTTGTCCGTCTTGTGGCAATCCTACGTTGAGCAACCGTGGATTCGGTACGGAGAAAGCAGAGGAGGATATTACGAAGATCTTCCCGTCGGCTAAAGTTGCAAGATTGGATTTGGACGTGGCTAAATCACGTAAAAACTACGAATCTATAATCTCGGATTTTGAGCAAGGCAAGACCAATATTCTTGTCGGTACACAGATGATATCCAAAGGTTTGGATTTCGAGAAGGTTAGGGTAGTGGGTATTCTGAGTGCGGACCAGATGCTTCATTATCCCGATTTCCGTTCACATGAGCGAGCATTCCAGTTGATTTCACAGGTGGGTGGACGAGCAGGAAGACATGGCAGACGAGGACTTGTGGTGCTTCAGACGACAGATGTTAAGCATCCTGTGATTGATCAGGTTTGCCAAAATTCGTATAGAAGCATGTATTTGTCTCAGTTGAATGAGCGTACAGCCTTCCGTTATCCTCCATTCTACCGTTTGATTAATCTTATGGTGAAGGGTAAGGACGAGGCAAAGACAGATGCCGCTGCGTATGAGTTGGCCAACGTGCTACGCTCACACTTCGGTGGATTCGTATATGGTCCGGATCTTCCTGTGGTGACGAGAATCCAAACGCTTCATATCCGTAAGATAATGATTAAATTGGATGCGAATAGCAACGTCGCACCGTCGAAAATGATTATGAAACAATGTGTTGACAATCTTCTGCTTCATCATAAAGGTGTGTTTGTGCAGATTGATGTCGACCCTATGTAATTTGAATTATGCCCAAAGAGTATAGACTTACGGATTTTCTGCCTACAACGAAGAAAGAGACAGATTTGAGAGGATGGGACGAAGTAGATGTCGTTTTGTTCTCTGGCGACGCGTATGTTGACCATCCTTCGTTTGCTGGAGCAGTGGTCGGCAGATGTTTGGAGTCGTACGGATTACGTGTTGCGCTTGTGCCTCAACCAGATTGGCATGGTGACTACCGTGATTTTAAGAAGTTTGGCAAACCACGAATGTTTTTCGCTGTCTCATCCGGCTGTATGGATTCGATGGTGAATCATTACACTGCAGGATTGAGAAAACGTAGTGACGATGCCTATTCTCCGGATGGAAAAGCTGGTTTCAGACCAGATCGTTGCACTACTGTCTACACAAAGATATTGAAGGAACTCTACCCGGATGTGCCCGTAGTGATTGGAGGAATCGAGGCCAGTTTGCGTCGACTTTCTCATTATGATTATTGGGATGATACCTTGATGCCGACAATTCTGGCAACTTGTGGAGCAGATTTGCTAATCTATGGTATGGGTGAACTTCCTCTAAAAGAGATCGCTACACGTTGTAAGAATGGAGAATCCATTTTCGATATGCACGACGTGCCACAGACTTCCTATATCATCGAGGGAAATAAGATTCCAGATTACGATGGTGAAACTTTTGAACTTTTCCCTCATTATGAGGTGGTTAAAGACAAGGTTAAGCATGCGAAGAATTTCCGTGTGATAGAGGAGGAGAGTAATAAGATGGTTGCTCAGCGACTTGTGCAACGTCTGGATAAAAACCATACTGTCATTGTCAATCCACCTTATCCGATGATGGAATCAAAGGATTTGGATGCTTCGTTTGACTTGCCATACACTCGTCTGCCACATCCTAAATATAAAGGCAAACGAATTCCAGCCTACGATATGATCAAGTTCAGTATCAATATCCATCGTGGCTGTTTTGGAGGCTGTTCGTTCTGCGCTATCAGTGCCCACCAGGGAAAACATATCACTTCTAGAAGCAAGGAGAGCATCATGAGAGAGGTGAAGGAGGTATGCGAACATCCAGAATTCAAGGGTTATTTGTCGGATTTGGGTGGACCAAGCGCGAATATGTATGAGATGCGTGGACGAAATCAAGACTTGTGCAAGAAGTGTAAGAGACCAAGTTGTGCGTTCCCGAAGGTTTGTCCGAATATGAATACCGACCATTCATCGTTGATTGCACTATACAAGGAGGTCGACAAACTACAGAAGATCAAGAAGTCGTTTATCGGTAGTGGTGTTCGCTACGACCTTTTGCTTCACGAAGATAAAGATCCTAAGGCTAATGCAAGCCATAAGGCTTATGCAGAGGAGTTGATCACCAACCATGTCAGTGGACGTCTGAAAGTAGCACCAGAGCATACAGAGGATGGAGTACTAAATATGATTCGTAAACCAAGTTTCACGCAGTTTGAGACATTCAAGAAAGAGTTTGACCGAATCTGTACAAAAGCAGGTCTACGACAGCAGATTATCCCATATTTCATCAGTTCGCATCCCGGATGTCATCGTGTCGACATGGCGATGTTGGCCGCGCGAACAAAAGCAATGGGATTTAACTTGGAGCAGGTGCAGGATTTCACACCAACACCGATGACCTTTGCGACAGAGATGTACTACACAGGCATTAATCCGTACACTTTAGAGAAAGTCTATACTCCACGCACAAAGAAAGATAAAGAGGATCAGAAAAAATTCTTCTTCTGGTACAAGAAAGAGTATAAGAATGAGATCATCCGTGATTTGAAGAGTTTGGGAAGACCAGACATCATCAAGAAGTTGTTTGGATAAACTTGTGATAATTTAGTGACGATAAAATTGATATGATAACTGAAGAATATTCAAAATGGATATCTCTATTAAAGAATGAGATAAACAGAATTAAAATAGAAAATATAGTAGTGGGGCTGTTGGTCGTTGCTGCTTTCTGTACCATGCTATATATTGGAAACGTATTCTATTTTTATTTGTTTTTAGCATCTCCTTTTATCATTATTATCTTCGCATTTCTAAGGATGAGAAAAGAGTTAGTGTTTGTATCTGAAGACAAATCAAAAAAGTTTGAATTGTACAAGAATTGTGAGAAAATGGCCAAAGTGTTTAATTGCATGGCCGAATTAAATCCTTCATGTGATACTGGATATGCTATTTTCAAATATTATTCAAACAAGCAATTCATGTTTGAGGATATTGTAGATCGAAATTATGCCTACTATGGAAAGGGTGGACTTATCCTCTTAGCAATGAGTCAGACAAAAGCTGATGTATCTGAATTGGATTCTTTTGCTAAGTTGGACGTTAAAGATCGCCTAAAGTTGTTAGATGGACTATTCTGCCTTGCAATAGCAGAAGACGGAATTAAACTAGATGAATGGCAGTTTCTTCTTGCTGCTATCAAACGTTTGAAATTGAATAAGTTTTATACAGAAGATTACATAAAAAGGTTTTCACCTCTGCGTACAGAGTGGACTGATGAGGAACAAGAAGCTCTCAGAAAAGAGAATGAGAGACGTGAACAACAGAGACGAGCATATAGAGAGTCTGAATCTTCTGATTCTCATCAACCATTACTTCATCAATACTACGTGGAATTAGGTTTGAATGACAATGCTTCTTATGAAGAAGTGCGTAAGGCATACCATGCATTGGCGATGCAGCATCATCCAGATCTTCCAAAGAATGCCGACAGACAACAAGAGTGTCAGGATCTTATGGTGAAGATTAATCTGGCCTATTCCAAGATTATGGACAGATAATTATCGAAATAAAAGCCAACAGAATCAAAATTAATATAAAGCTCTTTTCGTATGTGGCAAAATTAGAGATTAAATAAGTCTATTGGTATTATTAATAGTTTCCAAAATACTCTTTTTCATAGTTATCGTACCATAATAAATCCCAATATGAATCTCCTACATGACTATATCTGCCGAAAATTGGATCATTTTTTCTTTTCTCACCATCTTGTTCAATTGTGAATTTAAAAGTTATAGAAATATTATCTCGTTTCAACAAATCTTCAAAAACATTGGGAGCTAAAGTATCGCTATTATATGTAGTTGCCATTGTATTTCCCATAATACCCCATCTTTTAATTTCATATGATACAACTTTACATTTATCTTCCAAACTACTATCATAAATGATTCGTATGGGTTTGTTGTAATCTACAGGTATTTTTCTCAAATCATCCAGACTTGTGTTGAAATCGTCTAATATACGTATCAAACCTGTAGTGTCGGTAAGTAGGAGTTTACCTCCATATATATGCTCAGGTACAGGTTTCAACTGATAAGTCTTGCAACCTAAGAGTTGATTAGTGTTATTGTCATAAACCCTGACAGTCAGATCTTTATCGTCGGTTGTTAATTTACTTACACTGAATTTCCTTGCTCTTTTCCAATGGGCATTAGAACTTTCTACTCTAAATTTAAGGACACCCCTGTCTGCAACTACTCGATAAATAGATGAAGGCTTTTTTCTTGTTCTTAAATAAAGAGTTTTGTCATCTATTCTTTGAATAGTTGTGTTCTCAAATAAGGCATTAACGCTCTTTTCATCGTATGCTTTATTTTTTGAAGGGTCGAAAATCGAATAAAAATCTCCGATTGTATAACATTCTTTTGGTCCTACAATCATAATATTGCTGACATAGTTTGCACCTGGTTGAGCTTCTACACCTTCATACGTAAGAGCATTAAGAGAATAGTTCTTTTCTCCTAATATTTCGTTCGTTTTATAGTTGTAAATCTTGATGTTGATTTGCTCCTCCAATTTGTCTAATCCTCCTACTTGCCATGTTATAGGATGAATTGGATTCTTGTAATTGTCATCTTCACCTTCAAAATAAATATAGCCTTTATCTGATGCTATTTTCAATGGTTTGTTAGGATTGCTTTTGGAAGTAAGCAAAAGTTCTCTATCATTTAACCTTTTTATATTACATTCTCCCGTTAATAAAATCTTATATCCCTGATTGTCAACCAAATCTCTTGTGTCGGCACCAGTCACACAATCATTTTTGACAATCCAAAGAGTCAGTTCGTCATCAAATTCAGTTTGTGCGTTTGACGTAAACGGCATCAAGGCAAACAGAATCAAAGTAAATATGTAGAAGGTCCTTTTCATTAATCCTAAATATATATACAACTGCTATTTAAATGATTGACTTATTTTTCAATCTTTATAGGATTCGCATGATATTCCTTACCGTCTTTGATATAAATAGCATCGATATGATAGATGTCTCCAAATGTCATTGCCTTTATCACATCTTGAGAAAGTGTATCTCCGGCAAAAGAACGATATGGCTTAACCGAATGAGTGCGATTGGTCAACGAGAATCCTTGAATCTTATATGCGTTTTCCTGCCAACCGTCGTCTACAATAATCTTAAGTGGCTTTTTTGAATTCATTTTTAGTTTTGATATCGGCTTGTCCACTATTCTGCTTTCGCCTTTCAGATCGACGTAGAATAATCTTGGAGTGTCTATATATTGAATGTTTGGCTTTAGTTGATACACTGTCTGACCTAACAACTTGTTTGTAGAGTGGTGGTATATGCTGACTGTGATTGCCTTGTCATCCTTACTTAATTTATTTACACTCCACTTTGTCAAACCTATTGGTTTTTGGTAATCTCCTTCCAAGTAATTACCTTGAGTAGGCTTACTTGCACTGATTCTGCCTTTGTCAACAACCAATCTTACTTCTGTGTCTTTTACTGGTGCACCAGGATAATCTTTTGATTTCAAAAGAATTGTCTTGTCATCAATACGTTTGATGTTGTCAATATAGTTGAAATAAATCTTGAAATCGGCTTCGTTGAATAAGTTGATATCTCCACTTGTATAACCGTCAGAAGGATTAATCAATAATGGCCAGTTCTCGATTGTTTTAACTGTTTGTGCCTGGATTCCAAACGGAAGAATTGCAGATAGGACTAATGCTAATGCAAGGAATGTCTTTCTCATTGTTAATTAATAAATTCGGATAATTTAATTGTAAGATTGTGTAAACTGATTTGACGCAGTCTTTCAATTTCAGCGCAAAATTATCTTTTTTGATCTAATTTGACAATGTCGTTAACATTCTTTAAGTAAATAAAAATGAGAGACGTTACAAACAGCGCCTCTCATTAAAATTTTGAAAATCTTAGTAAGATTAATAAGTCATTTTTGGATCAAGCTTGCCAGCCTCCTCGATCATAGCCTCAAGCTGACCTACTGAAGGAATACGACGAGTTAGTTTCTTTTCAGCGTTAACCTCTTCCATCTTAGCGTGAAGGTTCTCTGCTTTACGATGACGAAGCTCCTTAACTGTATCTACACCAGCAGCCTCAAGCAACTCTGCAAACTGTCCAGCGATACCTGTGATACGGAATAGATCAGCGTGGTTTGTCCACTTCAAAATCAAAGAATCAGAAATGCCTGTCTTCTCGGCCATTTCCTTTCTGCCCTTAGGTGTTGCACAAGCCTCAAGTAGAGCCTCTGTTGTGCGGATTCCTGCATCCTGAAGTTTCTTTGCGTATGCTTCTCCTACGCCTTCGATGTCGATAATACTGTGTGACATATGTTTACCCTTTTTAGTTAATATTCAAATCTTATATGCTATTGAGAATAAGTTCGCTTTGGTTTTATTCTCAATCCAAATATATCAACCTCTATTCTTTTATCCAAACAATATTTCTATTATTTATCATAAAGTTGCTTTCTAACATAATAAATCGTTCAAATAGATTTTAATATTTTAGTTCTGTTTCTTCGGCATCATCTGGTCTCCTCCAATAGTGATGTATGATGGAAATCGTAATGTGTCTTTTCCAAATGTGAAGAATGGTTTGATTGCAACCTTCACACGGCTGGCATCTTCTTTTTCAGTAGCCAATCCCATTGCCAACTCTGCCATAGTCTGAAGCTTTTTATCTTTCACTGCATCGTAGAAGTTAAGAGTGACTGGCAATGCGACTATGTCGTCTGATTTAGCTTCAATTCTCACTTTATTCTTTGTCTGGCCTTCAAGCATCTGTTGATCATCTATATATAGAATGTAGTCCATGCCATCAAGTTGAGCAGCTTGTTCATTAGGATTGTGGACTTTCATGTTGACGTTCATGTCGAGCATCAAACTATGTTGAGCGTAACCTGCCATCAAAACTGCTATGTCTGCTAATTTCAAGTTTTTATAAGACTTCTTGTCGCTTAGATCTATGTTTCCAAGTTTGACGTCGGAAATGCTCTTAAACTGGAATTTGCAGTCGGCAATGTTTTTCAATCCTGTCACTGAGGAGCAACAAGATAGGGTAGCGATGACAAGGGCCACCAATGCTATTTTTATTGTTCTCATTTTTTTATTTTATGTTTTTGAGAATTATTTAGGCCACGGTAGACAATCGTTTTCAACGATAGTCAACCATGGCCTGGTATGAAAACCGTTCCACGGTTTGGGGAACGATAATTATGCATTATGAATTGTTAGGCATTTTTCCAGTCTCCGTTTTTCTTGATCAATTCGATCAATTTGTCTACGGCTTCGTCCTCTGGAATCAACTTCTCGATACATTCCTGCTTTTTGTATAGGTTGACTTTACCACGTGCTGAACCTACATATCCGTAGTCGGCATCCGCCATCTCGCCTGGTCCGTTGACGATGCATCCCATCACTCCGATCTTCAATCCTGTCAAGTGAGATGTCTTGGCTTTGATCTTTGCTAATGTCGACTGTAGGTCGTATAGAGTACGTCCACAGCTTGGGCATGAGATGTATTCTGTCTTGACGACGCGTGTGCGTGTGGCCTGAAGGATTCCGTATGCTACAGAAAGCGACTCTTTCAATTTAGACTTGATACAGATTCCGCTTGGCAAGTGGTCGATGAAGAAGATTCCGTTGTCGGCTCCTGCGCACACCTGCAACTCTCCGCAGTCTGTTGTGTCGTATGACGACTCAAGGATGACGGGATTGCTCTTGCCTAATGCAGTAAGCATCACGAAGATATTGCGTCGGCTTGCGACGTCGTTCATATTGGCATCAGACTTGATTATCAAAATCACGTCGTCGGCAATACTCTTCAATGCCGACTCTGTAGCCTCTGCATACGATAGCTGAAGGAATTTATAGTCGGCCTTCGCGTCGGCAATCTTAGAAATCTCATTTGCTGAGAATAGAGGATTGCAATTAGCTTCGCCTTTCCAGTTCGCGAATGGCACGATCTGTGCGACGTTGCAGCTTGCATCAAACTTGTCTCTTGAAACGAAGTCTGGCTTCAAACCGTCGACTTCAGCATATTCAGAAATCACTACTGGCACTTTGCCATCACCGATGATTCCAACTCTGTTCAACTTACGTGCCGAAAGTTTGCAGATATCCTTCAATGAATACTCGCCGTTAGCAGTGGATTTCTTCGCTACTTTTGAGTTGATATAATCAGCAAGTGATTTTGCCACAGGAATCTCAGCTTCTGGATCCTCACTCAAAGAGACGCGGATAGTGTCACCGATTCCGTCGTAAAGCAATGCTCCAATACCAGCCGCACTCTTCACACGTCCATCCTCACCGGCTCCAGCCTCTGTCACACCAAGGTGGATAGGGTAGTGAAGATCTTCTGTCTCCATTCTCTCCACAAGCAGACGGACAGTCTGGACCATGATGATTACGTTGGATG
This sequence comes from Paludibacteraceae bacterium, assembly GCA_045641065.1. Classification (GTDB taxonomy): domain Bacteria; phylum Bacteroidota; class Bacteroidia; order Bacteroidales; family Paludibacteraceae; genus UBA1723. The sequence goes on from JAZUGF010000108.1 coordinate 9,410, forward strand.
CCTTGATTGAGATGACAACGTCGTTGAAATTCTCTGATTTACATATTCTCAAGAACTCAAGGCACGATTCTACCATACCGTTGGAAGTGTCACCATAGCGTGATAGAATTCTGTCGGATAGGGAACCGTGGTTCACACCGATTCTGATGGCAGTCTTATGCTCTTTGCAGATATTCAAGAATGGCACGAAACGGTCGCGAATCTTCTGCAACTCAGCTGCGTACTCCTCGTCTGTATACTCAAATCTCTTCTGTGTATGGACACTGTCGACATAGTTGCCTGGATTGATTCTCACCTTCTCCACATATTGAGCGGCGACGTCGGCTGCTGCAGGATTGAAGTGGATGTCTGCAACCAAAGGAACATTGCATCCAAGTTCAGCCAAACGCTTCTCAATAAACTGAAGGTTGTTGGCCTCTTTTTGTCCCTGAGCAGTGAAACGGACGATCTCGCCACCCACGTCGGCAATACGCTTACATTGTTGAGCCGAAGCTTCGATATCGTTAGTGTCGGTGTTGGCCATCGACTGTAGACGGATAGGGTTATTGCCACCAAGCAAAACGTTTCCGATATGCACTTCAGTCGTCTGTCGACGGCTATATTTTAGAATATTAGTCATGTTATTATATTTGTTATTTCTTACTTTAAATTTCCACCTTCCACTCAGTCAAATTCTTCTCCGTTGTGCTAAAGTTCGCGCCGATCTTCACCACTGTCTTTCCTGGGGCTGAAATTTTTTTCGCATATCTCTTTTCATCTATCTGAGCCAAAGCGACTTCCGCAGACTCATCACGCTTGCATTCAATGATGTATGCGTATTTGTTTGTTTCGAAGAAGACGTCGATGCGGCCACCCAACACAGGATACTCTACAAACACATTATTTCCAGTGAATCTGATTATCAGATAAAGCATATTGCGGAAATGAATCTCCATCATATTAGGCTCGTTGTTTTCAAACGGAATTTGTCCAATTATATGCTTGATCTGAAGAAGAATCCCCTCCACGTCGTCGTTGTTGATCTTCTCATAAAGATCTTGCAAATCGTTGTCTAACAATCCTCCTTTGCCTGAATATTCAGCCAACAAGCATTGTATAAATCCGTCCTGAACCTCTTCATTTGGGAAGCCAAGTCGATAAAATTTTCCATTGAAGTCTTTGATCGTCAGATAACCACTCTGATACAAAGCCGCAACAATGTTTTCTTCTCCATTTCCGAAAGTGGCTATATTTTCAAGAGTGGCAGATATA
>JAZUGF010000109.1:0-13374 GCA_045641065.1 Paludibacteraceae bacterium
CGTTTGCATGGCTTGAAAATTTTAGAAGACTAACTATTGATTACGAATTTTACTCTGAGTCTTCTGTCGCAATGATTCAATTAGCCTTCTGCTTTTTGATCCTTAACAAAATTTTCCACTAAAATTTAAACAGCTTCTTAAAGTCGACTCTCATTATAAAAGTAGATTGATAACAGACATCCAAATAATTCGTAAATACTTAAAGCAAATGCTTTTGTGTATTCAGTAAAAGTATAAATCATGTTGAACTCAGAACATACATATGCTGATCTTGGACTGCCATCGCACACTCTTTGGGCGACATGCAATGTAGGAGCCACAAAACCGGAGGAATCTGGCGATTATTTTATGTGGGGAGAAACAGAGCCCAAGATGCAGCCACATCCGAACGCGAAACTTAAATCAATTCCCAATGCTATAGAAGAGTATCCAGGTAAAGATTTTCTGAAATTTAAATCAGAACACGATGCAGCAACGACAAATTGGGGAGAACCTTGGTTCACACCAACATCAGACGACTTTATTGAGTTGGAAGAGTGCTGTCAATGGACATGGATTATGCAAGATGAAGTATATGGATATAAGGTAACGGGACCAAATGGCAACTATATATTTCTTCCAGCAACAGGAGAATATCGCTATAAGGATTTGTTGAATGTTGGAAAAAGAGGAGGATATTGGACCTGCTCCCCTACACATATGCCTTATACACACGCTGTCGTATTTCAATTCGATTCAGAATCTACAAAATGTGATACTTCACTTATAGAAATAAGATATACTGTTCGACCAATACGAATAAGAAAATAAAGACAACTTATAGTAGCATTGTAATACGTTTACAATGCTATTTTATTTTTAATAAATGGAAAATATCTAACCTGCACATATTTTTGACGCACCCTAGTACTATCTTTGCATTGTAATTCAAAAATAAGTCGCAATGAACGTCCTAAAAAAATACATATGGTTGCTTACGACCCTGAAAAAAAGCAAGGGTATGACTCTTGAAGAGTTGTACGAAGCATGGGAACGTAGCTCTCTATATGAGGATATCGGAAAACCGTTGAGTCGACGTACATTTCAAAGATGGCGTGAGGAGACAGAGATGCTCTTCGACGTAAGAATCGGCTGGAAAGATGGCTATCGATATTATATTGAAGACAACGGTACGGGAAACGACAGCATAAGCTCTTGGCTTATTAACACTCTCTCCGTAAGCAATACCGTCGAAAACTTCAAAAATCAACGAGACTACATTCTTCTTGAGGAAGTTCCAGCCGGAGCTGATAACTTGGAAACCATAATGGAGGCCATAAGAGATGGCAAACAATTGAAAGTAACATACCATAACTTTCACAGTAATGCCCCGAATCCTCCTGCGGTGGTCAATCCTCTATGTGTGAGGCTTTCAGACAGAAGATGGTATGTGGTGGTTGACTTTGCAGAAAAGGAAAACTATAGGAGAGTCATGTCGCTCGATAGAATAGAGGAAATTGAAACGCTTGACTCGTCCTACGATATGCCTCCTGATTTCAATGCCCGACGTTACTTCAAGGATAGTTACGGAATAACTGTGATGCAGGACAAACCAGCAGAGAAGGTTGTGCTAAAAGTACCAGATTCGGCTGTGCCCTACCTCAGATCTCTACCTTTCCACGCGTCGCAACGGGAAATAAGAAAGGAAGAAGGATTTGTCTTTATGGAATATACTCTAAAAATCACAGATGAACTTGCGTATGCTCTTCTAAGACATGCTTCAAGAAGCGAGATCATTCAACCTGCAGAATTAAGGGAGAAAGTGGCGGAGATTGCAAGACAGATTGTAAAAACAAACGAGTAAGTATTAACCCATCAAACTAAATAATAAGATTATGACAACAAAAGATTTTGCACAGGATTTATGTCGTGAGTATAAAAGAAAAGGTTCTTCTCTAGATGATGAAGATATAATTCTTAATGTATTTAAGATGGTTGAGAATACACCAAAACTTTTATCAGAATACAAAAATATTCTTGACGCTTGTGGATCTCTATATAAACTTAATCCCATCATAGCAAAAACTGTACGTGAATTTTTTGATCTAAAAACAGGACCAAATTCAACTGCTCTTAAAGGATGCACACTGATTAAAAGTTTTCACAAACTTTACAAGTAAATTTAGAGAGAGAATTAAATAATAACACTATGGCAAGAACACTTACAGAAAAAGCGATTGCAGATTACATGCAAGGTGGTGTATACCATGAATTTCTTAATATTGTAAAGGAAGATAAAGAACTTGCATTTGAGATAAGAACAAACAACAGAGTTATGATTTACTGTGAGAAAAATCTTATTCTTACAATAAAGCATAATAGAACTGGTGTTGACAGTATTACAATGCTTAGTGACAGATATGTCGACAACAGGGAAGATGGGTTGCAACTAACCTCTAAGTTATGTAAACCAACAGATTTGATGGATAGAGACACAGTTCGCAAATATTTATTCCAGGCAAAGGCATTATGCAAGAATTATAAAAACCACGAAGAATTCAAGGTACAACAGTGGTATGAATCTCAAAATCTTTCAGATGACCGCAAATATCTTGCCTTGGATATGGAATGGGCTCCTGATCAAGCAAAAATACCTGTAAGTGAACGCTTAAAAGATAAAACTCAGGTAGACCTTCTTCTTGTCAGCAATACTCCTAATGAAAAAGGAGAGCATGATATTTATCTTACAGAAGTCAAATGTGGATTTGGTGCCATTGACGGAACTTCTGGTTTAGGAGAACATCTGAGATTATCAAATAGTGTAATTGAAAATGTATATACACGTCATAATGTAAAAGCAGACGCGATGAACTTAATAAAGCAGAAGTCAGCACTTGGCATTATTAATATTGGGGATAAAGAATATAAACTTAGTTCAAAACCTAAGGTGATGTTCATACTCGCATATACTTCAAAGTATCAAGTGCCACATTTACAACGTGCCGTTGAAGAATTGGATGGTGCAGAAGGACTTCATGTTGAATATCTTGACGTGTCTCATTTCATCCCAGATGCACCTGCGTCGGTATCTAATAATGAATCCGAATATAAGTCAAAACAGAGAAAGCATCAGTCTGAGTTTAGAGAAACAGTTTTGAGACTGAAAGCTGGGGAAAAAGCAAACCGATTGATCGATGCAGATGCTTATAATTTGAAAAATTTTGTTCCTTCTTTTCACAATGAAATAAAAGAATCAATACATCAACGTTATAAAAAAGGCATACAAGACAAAGGGTTACTCAATGACATGCTGAGTAGCAAATGCGTGCCTTGGAATTTCTTCATCCCAATGCTATCGGACAAAGATGCCGCCTCAAAACTATTCGCAGAAATGCTTGGTCTAAATACAACAATTAGAATAGAAAACTGTAAAATTGAATATGCCACAAATGGCATAGACGATAAAACAGCCTTCGATGCCTATTTTGATTACAAAACAGAAGACGGGCGTAAAGGGGCAATTGGCATTGAAGTAAAATATACAGAAGAAGGTTATAAGGTTGATAACAATCAATATGAAAAGATGAAGGATAAAGACTCAAGATATTCAGTCGTTACAAGACAAAGCGATTGCTTTATCAATTCAGATCCTTTGCAGTTTAATTATCCAGGATATATACAAATCTGGCGTAACCATCTATTGGGGTTAGAGCTGTTGCAAAATGGCAAAGTTGATATATTTCACTCTGTGACGCTGTTTCCATCTGAGAACACGCATTTTGCATCAACGCTAAATCACAAAGGAGCATTGGAACTATACAGTGAGTTATTGACGGAGAAAGGCAAACAGATGATTGTACCTGTAACATATGAGAGATTATTGGAACTAATATCTAAATATTATCATTCCGATAAACACAAAGAGTGGATTTCTTACATGGAAAAGAGATACATTTCAAAATAGATTTTATTTTAACAACAAAACCCTTATTTTATGAGTAAAATTTGCGTAGTGCCAGATGTTCATGGCAGAGAGTTTTGGAAGAAAGCGAAGGATTTCGACGGGGAGATTGTATTCCTTGGCGATTATTTCGATCCATACCCTAGCGAGAAAGATGTGGAACTTGATATTGATTCTCTAATCAAGAATTTTGAGGAGATAAAGGCGTTTGCGACTAAAAACAAACTTGTTCATCTATTGTTGGGCAACCACGACTACCATTATTTGCAACTTGGCTACGTGGAAGGGGCAAGTCGTTTTGACATCCTAAATTGTGAGAAGATAAACATTGCTTTGGAGACGGCTGAGGCTTCCTTTGCTATCGCCATAGACGGCGTTCTTTTCACTCATGCTTGCCTTAATAAGCATTGGGTTGGTCAAGACCTAAAAGATGCCGACGACGCCGCAAAATTCATCAATTCGCAGCCTACACCAAGGCTGTGGAAGGTTTCGCCCAAAAGAGGTGGCGTCGACGACTATTCTAGTCCCATTTGGATGGATATCAACGAAGTAAGTCTGGTGTGTCGACAGCAGATGTTGTTTTATCGTTGATACGGAATCAAAGACTGTTGAGGTAATGAAATAAGTGGAGACGCGAGATCACACGTCTAATTATAAATTCTAATCAAGCACAAAAAAAATCCGAACACTTACGTGTCCGGATTTTTTATATGATAAAATCAAACAATTGATTACTCCTCGTTCAAAGTGAATCTCTTGAATGCCTTTACAGAGATACCGCTCTTTGAGCAGAACTCCTTAACAGTGATCTTACCAGCGTCGTCGCCACCACCTTCGTACTTCTGGTTAACAAGAGTACACTCCTTGAAGAACTTAGACATACGTCCGTCAACGATCTTCTCAACCTTAGTCATGTTGATGTTAGCAGCAGCCTCAGCGCTTACTGTTGCGATGATCTGACGAGCCTGATCAGCCTGCTCCTGAGTCAAATAACCCTTAGTAACGTTTGAGCTGATGTGATCGTCTGAGTCAACGTGGTTAGGATTGATACCAGCCTTTCTGATAGCCTGCTCAACAGCGCGGTCAACCTCCTCCTTCTTAGTCTTCTCGATTGCGATCTCACGCTCGCTGTCCTTAGTTGCCTGAGGAATAGAAGCCTCATCAAGAGCAGCTGGAGCCATAGCAGCAACGTGCATAGCGACACCACGTGCAGCCTCAACGTTAGCACCTGCCTCGTTGAATGCGATAACAGTAGCAAGCTTGTTTCCTGGGTGGATGTAGCTAACTGTAGAAGCACCTGCTACTACCTCGTAAGCACCCATCTCCATCTTCTCACCTGTTACACCAGAACGCTCAGCGATCAACTCTGCAACTGAACGACCATCGATTGTAGCAGCAAGAAGAGCATCCTTATCAGCAACCTTGTTAGCAAGAGCTAGATCAAGAACCTTCTTTGTAAGAGCGATGAAATCAGCGTTCTTAGCAACGAAGTCTGTCTCACACTTGATAGCAACGATACAAGCGAAATCACCGTTAACACCTGCAAGTACACAACCCTCTGATGCCTCACGGTCGCTTCTCTTAGCTGCGATAGCCTGACCACGCTTACGGATAAGAGCGATTGCCTGCTCCATATCACCATTAGCCTCTGTAAGTGCGTTCTTACAATCCATCATACCTGCGTTAGTAAGATCGCGAAGCTTCTTAATATCTGACATTGAAACTGCCATAACTTTCTATACTTTTAAAATGTTGTAAAAATAAAAGAACCTCGAATCAGCCTCAAAAATGAAGAGCCGTTTCGAGGTTCATTCTTTATAATCTAAAACTTTGGATTACTCCTCTGTTGCAGCCTCTGGCTTGCTCTTCTTTGCAGAACGAGTTCTGCGCTCCTTCTTTGGTTCAGCTACCTCAGCTGACTCAGACTCAGTCTTCTCAGCCTTACGCTCCTCAAGACCCTCACGGATTGCAGAGTTGACAGCATCAAGGATAACCTCGATAGACTTAGTTGCATCGTCGTTAGCTGGGATTACGAAATCCACAGAGTTAGGGTTTGAGTTAGTATCAACGATACCAAATACAGGAATACCTAGACGCTTAGCCTCTTTAACTGCGATATGCTCCTTCATAACGTCGATAACGAAAAGAGCAGATGGAAGGCGGCTTAGATCAGCGATAGAACCTAGGTTCTTCTCCAACTTGTTTCTCTGACGAGAAATCTGAAGCTTCTCACGCTTTGACAAGTTATCGAATGTACCGTCAGCGATGTTCTTATCGATAGAAGCCATCTTCTTAACAGCCTTACGGATTGTAGGGAAGTTTGTCAACATACCACCAGCCCAACGCTCAGTGATAAATGGCATACCAACCTCAGTTGCCTTGTCTGCTACGATCTGCTTAGCCTGCTTCTTAGTAGCTACGAAAAGGACTTTCTTGCCCGACTTTACTATCTGTTTCAAAGCTGCAGCAGCCTCATCAACCTTAGCTACAGTTTTGTGAAGATCAATAATATGAATACCGTTACGCTCCATGAAAATGTAAGGAGCCATAGCTGGATTCCATTTTTTCTTGAGGTGACCAAAGTGGCAACCTGCCTCAAGTAATGCATCAAAATTAGTTCTTGACATTGTTTTGTCTTTTTAATCGTTTACCTTCTTAAAATTAAATCAATGAGATAGTAGCTATAAATAGGTCTACCCCATTTAGATACTAAACGTATACTTATGCTGCAATTAAGCTGCAATGCCAAGTATTAACGTTTTGAGAACTGGAACTTGCGTCTTGCCTTTGGCTGACCTGGCTTCTTACGCTCAACCTCACGAGCGTCACGAGTCAAGAATCCATTAGCCTTAAGAGCTGCCTTGTTCTCTGCATCAAGCTTAACCAATGCTCTAGCGATAGCCAAACGCAAAGCCTCTGCCTGACCCTTGATACCACCACCGTCTAGGTTAGCCTTGATATCAAACTTACCCTGTACACCTAGCTCGTTCAATGGCTGCAATACAACGTACTGTAGCAAGCCTGATGGGAAGTATGCTGCAAGCTCTTTCTTATTAATAGTAACTGCACCTGTACCTGCTGACAAATAAACTCTAGCAACAGCTGCCTTTCTTCTACCGATTGCGTTAATAACTTCCATAATCTTACTTAAGTGAGTTTAAATCAATAACTTTTGGCTGCTGAGCCTGCTTATCATGATCTGGACCAGCGAAAATGTAAAGATTGTTTAGAAGAGCATCACCAAGACGATTCTTTGGCAACATTCCCTTCAATACCTTACGATACAACTTCTTTGGATCCTTTGCTAAAAGAACTGCTGGAGTTGTCTCTCTCTGTCCACCTGGGTAACCAGTGTAGCTCAAATAAATACGATCAGTCATTTTTAGACCTGTCAACTTAACCTTGTCAGCATTGACAATGATTACGTTGTCACCACAATCTACGTGTGGAGTAAAACTTGGCTTGTACTTACCTCTAAGTAGCTTAGCCACCTTAGATCCTAGACGTCCAAGCGCCTGATCTGTAGCGTCAACAACAACCCACTCCTTCTTTGCAGTGTTCTTGTTGGCAGAAATGGTTTTAAAACTTAAAGTATCCACTTTAAAAACTTTTATTAATTAATCTTCAATTTGGCTAAATGTTCGGGCAAACATCTTCGCCTTTTTAACGTTGGATAATAATTCGGGTGCAAAAGTAGGAAAAATTCTCAAACTGATAAAATATTTTTCATCTTTTTTTACGAATACTGAAAAATTGTGTTTTGCACTTGGTCTTCGCTTAATTTCAATGCTCGTCCTTACGGACTCGCATATTGGAAGGAGTTAGGGCGTCCCGCCCTTAACAATCCTCACAATTCGAAATCTATGCCATCAATTTTCCTTCGAACTGCCTCTAATTCTTTATTTGCAGCCATTAGTTCTCAACAATAATCCAAAAACTCGCGTCTTATTACATATATATAAATAAAATGCATTATCTTTGCACCCCGTAAAAAAATTGTAAATACATATTCAAAATAAAAACATGAAAACAGCTAAAGAGATTCGTAAGTCGTTTACCGACTTCTTCGCTAGCAAGGGTCACACTATCGTGCCTTCGGCTCCGATGGTTGTGAAAAACGACCCGACACTTATGTTCACCAATGCAGGTATGAACCAGTTCAAGGACATTTTCCTTGGTAACACTCCAAGAAAGTACCCTCGCGTCGCGGACTCTCAGAAATGTCTTCGTGTTTCAGGTAAGCACAACGACCTTGAGGAGGTTGGTCACGACACTTACCACCACACTATGTTCGAGATGCTTGGAAACTGGTCGTTCGGCGACTATTTCAAGAAGGAGGCTATCGCTTGGGCTTGGGAGTATCTTGTCGACGTGTTGAAGCTTGATCCAAACCGTCTTTACGCTACTGTATTTGAGGGTAGCAAGGAGGATGGTCTTGATCGCGACGACGAAGCTGCTGGCTACTGGGCACAGGTTCTTCCTGTCGACAGAATCATCAACGGTAACAAGCACGACAACTTCTGGGAAATGGGTGATACAGGTCCTTGTGGTCCTTGTTCAGAGATCCACGTCGACCTTCGTTCAGATGAGGAGCGTGCTAAGATCTCAGGACGTGATCTTGTAAACCACGATCATCCTCAGGTAATCGAGATCTGGAACCTTGTGTTCATGCAGTTCAATCGTAAAGCCGACGGTTCTCTTGAGCCACTTCCTGCAAAGGCTATCGATACAGGTATGGGATTCGAGCGTCTATGTATGGCTCTTCAGGGCAAGCAGTCTAACTATGATACAGACGTATTCCAGCCACTTATCAAGGAGATCGGCAAGATCTGTTCTTGTGAGTATGGAAAGAAGAAGGAGACAGACGTGGCAATGCGTGTAATCGCTGACCACATCCGTACAATCGCATTCTCAATCACTGACGGTCAGTTGCCATCTAACGCAAAGGCTGGTTACGTTATCCGCCGTATCTTGCGTCGTGCCGTTCGCTACGGTTACACATTCCTTGGCCAGCGTCAGTCGTTCATGCATAAGCTAATCCCTGCTCTAATCGACAGCATGGGTGAGGCATATCCTGAGTTGGTTGCTCAGCAGGAGTTGGTAGTAAAGGTTATCAAAGAGGAGGAGGACGCATTCTTGAGAACTCTTGAGACTGGTATCCGTCTACTTGATAAGGTTATGGCCGACACTAAGGCTGCAGGCAAGACTGAGATCTCAGGTGTTGAAGGATTCACTCTTTACGATACTTACGGATTCCCTCTTGACCTAACAGAGCTTATCCTTCGTGAGAATGGCATGACAGTCAACGAGAACGAGTTCAACGCTGAGATGCAGAAGCAGAAAGAGAGAGCAAGAAACGCAGCGGCAGTTGAGACTGGCGACTGGGTTGAGCTTAAGGCTGGCGAGAGCGAGTTCATCGGTTACGACTTCCTTGATGCCGACGTCGAGATCTTGAAGTACAGAAAGATCAAGCAGAAGAATAAGGAGTTGTTCCAGATCGTATTCGACCGCACTCCATTCTACGCAGAGATGGGAGGTCAGATGGGTGATTCTGGTTACATCGAGAGCGCAGAGGGTAAGTTTGAGATCATCGACACAAAGAAGGAGAACAACTTGTCTGTACACTTGGCAACAAAGATGCCTTCTGATCCTACTGCATCATTCCACGCATACGTTAATACAGAGAAGCGTCAGAACACAGCTTGCAACCATACAGCAACACATATCCTTGACTACGCTCTACGCACAGTGCTTGGAAGCCACGTTGAGCAGAAGGGTTCATTGGTTTCAAGCGAGGTATTGAGATTCGACTTCTCTCACTTCCAGAAGGTGACTCCAGAGGAGCTACGTCAGGTAGAGAAACTTGCCAACAAGATGGTTCGCGAGAATATCGCACTTGAGGAGGCAAGAGACATGCCTATCGACGAGGCACGCGCAATGGGAGCTATCGCATTGTTCGGAGAGAAATATGGCGACAAGGTACGTGTAGTTAAGTACGGTCCATCTGTTGAGCTTTGTGGCGGTACACACGTAAAGAGCACAGGTATGATCGGAATGATCAAGATCCTTTCTGAGAGTTCAGTTGCAGCAGGAGTTCGTCGTATCGAGGCTGTTTCAGGTGAGGCAGCAGAGAACTATATCAATGGAGCATTCGACGAGATCACATCCCTAAAGGAGATCTTCCCTGGAACTCCAAGCCTAGTCAACTCAGTTAAGAAGACAATCGAAGAGAGTGCAAACTTGAAGAAAGAGGTTGAGAAATACCTACAGGAGCGCATCCAGGTTGTTAAGGACAAGATGATCGAGCAGGCAACAACACTTGGAAGCTACAAGTTGGTTGTGCTTAAGGGCGAGTACACTGCAGACTTTGCAAAGAGCATCGCATTCCAGGTTCGCAACACAGTAAAGGAGAATCTTGTATTTGTAGGAGCAACTCAGAACGAAGGCAAGCCAACTCTTACACTTGCAATCTCAGATGATCTTGTGGCAGCAGGCAAGAACGCAACAGCAATCGCACGTGACGCCGCTAAGGAGATCCAAGGTGGTGGTGGTGGTCAGCCATTCTTCGCGCAGGCAGGTGGTAAGAAGGTTGACGGACTAAACGCCGCATTCGACAAGATCGTAGCTGCATTCAAATAAGAAGCTGACACATATTAATATAAAGAGCATCGTGAAGACGGTGCTCTTTTTTTGTTATATTGTGGAATTTTAATTTCAGTATTGTTCAAAAAACGAGATTTTTATCTATTTTTACATTCAAAGTAAGAAAATTAAAGACATCTATGTAAAGAGACTAAAAAAAGATGGCAAAAAAAGAAAAGGAATATACAGGAATAGGAACAGCAGAACATTTCGATATCGTTGCAGAGCAACAATACAGTCTTTTCTTCAACAATGGAGAAGATGAGCGGCAAGAAGATGGTTCATTAAGAGTTTTGTCTATATTCTCAGGATGTGGAGGAATGGATTTAGGTCTTGAAGGAGGATTTATATGTCATCGTAAATCAGCTCCAATAAAATCATGGATTAAAGAAAATGTCAACGACAACTGGGTCTTGTTGAACAAAAATAAATTTCGTACCGTGTTTGCTTGCGACATTTTGGAAGAAGCACAACAAACATGGACAAAATATATGGCACGCCACAATGTCAATCCCGAAATATACCATTTAACCAGCATCGTTGATTTGGTGAAAATGCACAATGAGGCTGGAGATATTTTTCCGAAAAACATAGATGTTGTCACAGGAGGATTCCCATGCCAGGATTTCAGTGTTGCAGGAAAGAGAAAAGGGTTTGACTCATCTGTTTCTCATGATGGGACAAAAAGAAAAGATGACGCACCATCAGAAGAGACCAGAGGGAAGTTGTATATGTGGATGAAGCAAACGATAGACGCCGTTCAACCAAAAGTCTTCATTGCAGAAAACGTCAAAGGACTTGTCACACTTGGCGAAGTCAAAAAGATAATTCAACAAGATTTCTCTACAGCGAATGGCAACGACTATATTGTCCTTGACCCACAAGTTCTTCATGCTGGCAATTACGGAGTCCCAGAAACAAGAGAACGAGTTATCTTCATTGGCATCAAACGTTCAGAGTTGAAGCCAGAAGCTCTTGCCGCATTAGAGCAAGAAGTTGTTCCTGAAAAATATAATCCATATCCACGTCCGACACACAACTATAATGTGAATAACGAGACTCTTCCCAAAGCTGTGACATGTCGTGACGTATTAGGAGAACTGCCTGAGCCAGAAAATTCTGTGGATTTAAGTCATCAGTCATACTCAGGTGCGAAATACATGGATCATGGGCAAGGACAAACAGAGATAAATATTGACGGACTTGGGCCAACCATACGATCTGAGCATCACGGAAACATTGAATTTCGCAGATTGTCAAAAGAGCATGGAGGACGTCATTACGATGAATTAAGCAAAGGATTAAAGGAGAGACGCCTTACTCCTCGTGAGTGTGCTCTAATTCAAACCTTTCCACCCGACTATCCATTTGTATTCTACAAATACGCATCTATGAGGTATGCAGTCAGTCCATCGGGAGCCTATAAAGTCATTGGTAATGCGGTGCCTCCAATGCTAGCATACAATATCGCAAAACGATTAGAAGAAGTGTGGCCTTTATATTTCAAATAAGTAATATGAATTCAGAATCAAACATCATTGCAATACGCAAGACAGACATTTCTCGTGCACACGAAGCCTTTGTCGATTTAATGAATCGTACAGAAACAATTCTGAATACAGAAGCAGCACAAAATCCTGCTAAATACAAAAAGTTAACTTCTTCTACACTTGAACCTTGTGCGGTAGAGAAAATCAAACAGGCATGTTCGGATTCGCCTTTTAACCCTGATGAAGTGAAACTCATTTCGGGGCAACGATTTCCAGACATCATCGCCGATAAATACTATGGCATTGAAGTCAAGTCTACAAAAGAAAACCATTGGACATCCACAGGAAGCAGTATCGTAGAAACAACACGAGTTGAAAATGTCGATGATATATTTATGTTATTTGGGAAATTAGGAGGAGAAATCCCTGAATTCAAATGTCGTCCATATCAAGACGTGCTATATGACATTGCTGTCACTCATTCTCCAAGATACCTAATAAATATGGAGTTAAAAGAAGAAGATACCATATTCTCCAAAATGGGCACCACTTACGACGAGTTTCGTCAATCCGAAGATTCTATCACAAAAGTCAGACAATACTATAGAAATAAAGCACTAGAGAAAAACCGTCAAGAAATGCCTTGGTGGATTACATCTGACAATGTAGAACAAGGACATTCATTTAATATCAGATTATGGAATTCGCTTGACATCCTTGAGAAAAGAGAATTACAAGCGAAATGTATGATTCTATTTCCAGAGGCTCTTAATCCAGCAAGAAGTATGACAAAATACAACAATACAACCCTTTGGCTTTGTTCATACAATCAGGTGGTAAATCCAAACATTAGAGATTTATACTCAGCAGGCGGGAAAATCACTCATGTAAATGGGGAAAAACTTGAAATTGCCGCAGCGCAAGTTTTCAATCAGATAGTTGAATACAGTGATGAGATAAAAAAGATTCTCAAACAACCGTCTAAAGAAATGCTCATGATGATTGAAGAGTTCAACCCTGAATTATTAAAACATAAAGACATGTGGGAAGGTTGGATAAGCATTTGTCATGAATTCGCCAAAGAAAACGAAGTTCCTCTGTTAGAATGGATAGAGCAAAAGCCAAATTTTACATTTTCTAAGCATTAACCCATATTATAAGGAGGGTGTATCAAAATGTAAAACCAAGTTTTTCGAGCTTACATTTTGTCACTTTTTATATGAATAAAGCCGTTTCAGAACTTAAAAATTACAGTTAAGTCTCTGAAACGACTATATTTTTGGCGAAATTAAAAATCAACTT
>JAZUGF010000110.1:0-90386 GCA_045641065.1 Paludibacteraceae bacterium
ATAAAAGATTTCAAACTAAATTTAATCAATTTCTAAATTAAAATGATTTATTAAAAAAAATGTTTAATTTTGCAGAAATATTGGTGATGTTATGTGTTAATTTTGCATAATCACTGATTTTTAAGTAATTTTGAAATAAGGATCTAATATTTATTCGCATAATTATAAATAAAATATGTCGTTCACTTCAATAGAATTCCTAATTTTTCTACCTTTAGTTTTTATCTTCTATTGGCATGTTTTGGGTAAAAATACAAAACTGCAGAATCTATTTATAGTTATCGTTAGTTATATTTTTTATGGCTGGTGGGACTGGAGATTCCTATTCTTGATTGCCTTTACAACAGGATGCAGCTTTCTAAATGGATTGGCAATTAAACATTATCAAAAGCTTGATAAGCCATCTATTGCAAATGCGTTTTCTATAGGTAATGTGGTTGTTAATTTGGCCATTCTAGGAGTGTTTAAGTATTACAACTTTTTTGTTGATAGTTTACAGTCTTTGATGATGTCGTTCAATTATCAACTGGATTATACTACATTGAATGTGATTCTTCCTGTAGGTATTAGTTTCTACACATTCCAAGCCTTAAGCTATACGATTGATGTTCAGAGAAATAAGATTGATGCGACGGATGATCCAATTGCCTTTTTTGCATTTGTCAGCTTCTTTCCTCAGTTGGTTGCAGGTCCGATTGAGAGAGCCACTAATTTGTTGCCACAGTTTTTGAAAGGTAGAACATTTGATTATGACTTGGCTACTGATGGATGTCGTCAGATGCTTTGGGGTTTCTTCAAAAAAGTGTTGATAGCAGACCAATGTGCGGTTGTTGTAAATTCAGTATGGGCGAATTATCAGAATGAGTCTGGAATCAGTTTGGTGGTCGGTTCATTATTGTTCTGTTTCCAAATTTATGGAGATTTTTCTGGATATTCAGATATTGCAATCGGAACTTCAAAATTGTTTGGTATAAATCTTATGTCAAACTTTAAGACTCCTTATTTCTCTCGAGATATTGCAGAATTTTGGAAAAGATGGCATATATCGTTGAATACGTGGTTTGTAGATTATGTATATATTCCACTTGGAGGAAGTAGAAGAGGTAAGGCAATCAAGTTGAGAAACACGCTAATTATTTTCCTTTTGAGTGGCCTTTGGCATGGTGCGAACTGGACGTTTGTGTTGTGGGGATTATATCATGGTTTGTTGTTTTTGCCATTGATAATTTTCAATGCAAATCGTCGTTACAATGATATTGTAGCGTCAGGCAAAATGTTGCCTTCATTTAAGGAATTAGCACAGATGCTAACAACTTTTATCCTTGTATACATAGGTTGGATTATTTTTAGAGCCGATAATATTGACCAATTTTTTGGATTTGTAAGCAGAATGCTTGATCCGACATGTTACAATGGAGGTGGATTCTTAGGTAAGCAATGTCTTTTGTATTGTGTAGGACTTTTGTTAATAGAGTGGATTCAAAGAGACAAAGTGCACGCTTTTCAACTTCCAAACAATGGTATTTGGGGAAACCGTATTTTCAGATATGTGTTTTATGTATCTGTTTCTTATCTGATATTACTTAAATCAGGTGGCGAAACAACGTTTATTTATTTCCAGTTTTAACGAAATTTTAAGTTCTAACGATGAATAAGTTTTTAATTAAAATTTTAGCGTTAATCATACCGTTTGCTATCATGTTAGCGTTATATGCTGTCGTAGATCCGCATAAAGCGTTCAGACACTATGATCAGTATTATTCGCCTGACGATTTCACTGAAATGAATAGAGGGTATGCGTCTACATGTATATACGACAATAATTATAAGAAGTACCATTATGATTCATTTATCTTTGGTAATTCTAGAAGTCTTATTTACAATATTGATGAATGGAAAAAATATATTCCATCAGAAAGTGTCTGCTTTCATTTTGACTGCTCCGGAGGTTGCGTGGAAGACTTGTACCGCAAAGTCAAATATATTAATGAACGTGGCGAGACACTTAAAAATGCGATATTTGTTATTGATTCTCGTTTGTTGTCAAGGACTTTCTTCAGTGGTATGCCATATCTTATTGCTCCACAATTGATAGACTATGATAATTATGTTGAATTTCAGTGTGAACATATTAAGGCTTTTATGAATCCATCTTTTTTGATGGCATATACGGTTTATTATTTTACACGTGATTATAAGGGGTTTATGGACGGTTATATAGAGAAATATAAAAAGCCTGTAGATCCAATTACAAACGAATTGAAGTATCTTGATCAGGATTCACTCATAATGGCTGGCAAATATTATACACCAGAATTTGTGAAAATTTTTAACAATGTACAATTCCCTGATTCGGTGTCTCCAATATCAATAGATGATGAGAGAAAAGAACTTCTCAAATCAATGAATGATATTCTTGTTCAACAAAAAACAAATTTTAAGATAGTAATCAGTCCTATTTTTGATCAGATTCGTATTAATCCAGAGGACCTTGATTTTCTAAAGAATACTTTTGGAGAACAAAATGTTTATGATTTTTCAGGACCCAACAAATGGAATGCCGATTATCACAACTACTATGAGACAACCCACTACAGACCTAATGTAGCTAATGACATATTGCAAATAATATATCAGTAAGGTTAATTGCATTATTAAATACTAAAAAGGGCGTATCGCATAATGCGTACGCCCTTTTAATTTTAAGTAAAGTCAACTAAATGATTAGTCGCTTTTATTTTTGATTCAATATCTCATCGTAGAAATCAAACAAACACTTTTGTACAAATCCTTGTTCAAAGCGACTCTCTATCATAGGTCGTGCTTGTTGTGCCATCTCTTTACACATTTCCTTATTTTCAACAATTTTAATCATTGCTTCTGATAGTTTGTCTGCATCTTTTGATGGGACAATAAGACCGTTTTTACCTTCAACTATGATTTCGCGCGATCCATTTATGTCTGTGACTATTGATGGCAATCCCATGGCTCCAGCTTCAAGAACTGTGTTAGGAAATCCTTCTCGATAACTTGGCAAAACCAAACAGTTGCTTGCTGCATAGTATTTCAATAAGTCTGCACCCCATATAGGACCGACGCTTACAATCTGAGGGGTAGTGTCGATTTTATTCCATGTTTCCTTTTTTAAGGAATCAAGTTCTTCTTCTGCAGGACCTACCAGTAGTAAACGTACATCGTTGTGTTTTTCACATACTTTACAAAATGCATCAATTAATTCGTTTGTTCCTTTATCTCCTACCAAACGACCTACAAATATGAATGTAAATTTAGTTGGATCACATAAATCTTTTGCCTTTTCAAGAAGTTCTGGTGTAACATTCCAGTAGTTCATGTCAACGCCACGTACATTGCCATAACCTAACACTTTCATAGGCTTTTTTGTGATTGTGCTCTGAAGATCGTTTTTGACGCCTTCTCCTTCTGGTATAATATGAGTTGCACATGCACATAAGATTTTATCAGTTAAAACCAATATAGTGCGTTGTAGTCCAACGGCTGTTGGCCAAACTAATCCTGTGAATGTGTGTACTCTTTTGGGAACGCGAGCGATAAATGCAGCCATCATACATAGTAGACCAGCCTTAGGTGTCATAGAGTGAACCATGTATGGCTTCTCTTTTATAAATACTTTTGTCAGCGAAATAAGTGCCTTTAAGTCCTTTATAATTGATATGTGGCGCTCCATATGCACGGCAATCGTCTTGACTCCTTATTTCTCATGAAGTTCTTGATGCTCTTTTTCTGGTGAAGATACTAGTGTTAGATCGTATTTCTCCATTAAAGGCTCTATACTGCCATTTAGAAATGCCTTAAGAGACAATGGTATTGTAGATGTGCGGATAATTTTTGTTTTCATTGATAAATCCTTTTGTGTTCTTAATTTATTTAATCCGCTAAGAAATTAACGTATCCTTCTGTCGCATAATCTCTATGTTTGATTACGCAAGGATTTCCAAAAACTATAGAGTGAGACGGAATATCTACGTTGATAAAAGTATTTGGTGCGATCATTACGTCATCTCCAATTGTGATTTTACCGACAATTGCTGCGTTGATTCCTACATATACTTTGTCTCCAAGTACTGGACATCCTTTGCGAGCTCCTCTATTGGCTTGTCCTATAACAGCACCTTTATGGATATTGCAATTCCTTCCAATTTTAACACCATGGTTGATGGTTATATTGTATGGATGGCCTAAGTAAAGTCCCCCGCCGATTAGGTCGCTTGCATTCATTTCTATTCTGTTGTTGTATGCCCATAATTTGAATAGAATTCTATAAAATGCCTTTAGGGGAGCAAATGTAGTAGTTGCTGCTTTGCGTAATAGAAAGAAGAAGACTTTCAAATAAGGTCCTGGTTCTCCACCATAGCGTGCAATGTCTGCGTTGTACAATTCGCTAAATTTACTCATGATTATAATGCTTCTTGTGACCTCTAAATAGTTATAACTTTTGGTTGTTAAGGCTGTTGAGATCACTTTTTCAGCCTTGCAACAAACAAAAATAGTTTAAAAATCTTATTTTCTTTGACTATGAATTTATGCTGTTAAGCATAAATCTATATCTTCGCAAAAGTAATCAATAATCTTTGATTTTCCTTTATTTCGTGAAGAATTTCTTTCCCCATTCTCCCCAACCGTTCAATTCCGCTACATTTTCATTGTGGAATAGGGTGGTGAAGTCGCCCCCTGCGGTATTACATACTTTTTTAAGGGTGTCTATATAATTATACGCCTCGTCTACGCTTAGGTTCATATTGGAGCGAAGTGTTTTGTCCATCACAATAAGTGGATGGACAGTCAGTTTTGTCTCTTTCTCTTTTTCTATATTATAAAAAGTGAAGGATCTTGATGTTCCGGCACGATAACCTGCGACATTGGAATAAGCCATCGAGTAATCATCTGTGAATCCGAAAGCTTCTAATCTTTCGTATCCATATGGCAATGCGAATTTCAAATAGTGGAAGCGGCATTTAGTTACAGGTCTGCCAAGACATTTTTCCAAAGCCCATTTCTCAAGTCGTAGTGCCATATCATTCGACGCTGCTCTATATGAGACATGTAGCCCAACTACTATTTGCTTGTCTATTCTCTGTTTGGCTTTCCAGTAGCGCAAACTTGGGATTATTGTCTTCTTATCAAACTTGCCATAGCATCCGCAATGGAAGAATATCACATTGTTGGGCGTCTCATCAGCAAGGCGTTGAGCCACTTCTTCTATGTTGAAGAAAGGATCATCTTCAATATGTAGCACTGATTTCCATCTTTGTTTTATCTCTGATATGTCTCCTTTTAACAAATGATATGCACTGCTGATTAGATGTCTTATGATGCTTTTGTTGCGGAATGCATATACATTATCTACGTCTGTTGTTGTTAGGTTCTCTGGAGTATGTTTGGGTATGCTAATCCCGAATTTATTGTTTAGAGCAAGACGCAATTCCTCAACCCATTTGTCTACCACTGGAGTTTGTAGCAGTCCTTGCTTAAATAAAACACTGTTTTCTGGCTTATAGCGACCGTGCTTGTCCGCAATACCACATCCGTATTCCTCGTATCGAGAGATAAGGTAAAATACGGCAGAAAAGATGTCAAATCCAAACTCGCAATCGGTAGGAAACAAATGTTCGCCATTCCAGTCAGTGATGACATCGATTAGCCTTGTTTGTTGCATCAATCCGTTTGGAGTGATGTTGAGTGCATTGTTGATGGTGGATTTTGAATAGTTGATGACGGCATCATTCGCGTCTACTTTCAGATTTTCCTGTTGGCAGATTTCGAAATCTACGTTAAGCCAACGGTTGAAGATCTGTCGGCATACATATTCTAATCTGTTGCTGTTAGATGCGATGATGTGGATCATTATGGTGTGTTTTATTCAAACTGCTCTTTGTCAGAGAAACTATAATATTCGTTGTTTGCTATTATGATATGGTCGATTAGTCGGATACGCATCATTTGACAACCACGATATATTTCGTGAGTTGATTTGATGTCGGCTAAGCTTGGTGTTGTTGATCCTCCAGGATGATTGTGGGCCAGTGCTACTGTTGTGAATCCATAGAGTAGTGCTTTGCTGACTACGACTCTGACGTCAAGTAGAGTGCAGTCAAAAGATCCCTTGGAGATACATTCAATTTTACGGATATTTCCAGCACCGTCTATCAACGCTAAATGGACCTCTTCGCTTAAGCAGTCTTGCAATCCTGGAGCGAATGCTTCATATAAATCTACACTGCTTTTTACTTTCTTGTAGCAATCTATCTCTTTGCGTCTTCGCGTCGCTAATTCCATAGCGGCTGCGATAGTCAATGCTTTAGCCGGACCGATACCTTTGAATCGGCATAGATAATTGACATCTCGTTTTGCTAAGACTCCAATCTTATCTTCCGCGTCGTCCATTATCTCCTGACACAATTCAATGACATTTTGTCCTGGTGTGCCGGATCCGACAAGTATAGCTAGCAGTTCTGCATTAGATAGTGCTTCTGCTCCTGAAGACAAGAATTTTTCCCTTGGCAGTGTTTCCTTGTTTTTGTTCTTCAAAGAAACATCTTTTTCGTTGTCCTGCCAATTTTCATTCTGTTCTTCAATCTCTTTTTTGTCTGTTACTAATCTTAATGTTCTCATTGTTTTTATAATTCACCAACAGACGCCAGATGGTTCACGAGAGTGTTAGAGTACATCTCCAGCATCTTTGCTCTCAAGAACTCTTCGTCTTTGTTTTCCAAATCAATTTTGCTTAGCTGCTCCTCCAAGTAGTTATCGAAAGTGTTCTTTTCAATAGTTGAATACTTGTCCTTGAATCTATCAGTTCCGAATCTTTCATCGTAAGCCACATAGTTGCCAGGGAAGAAGCGGTAAGCTTTGTGGATAGCCCCATCAATCAGTTTGGCAACCTTTGCGATAACCTGCTGACGGTCATCTTCTTCATTAACAATCTGATTGATCAATGGAGAGATTGACTTTGTTACTTCGTAATGGATTTTTCCTTTGTATCCACGGAGACCAGTATTCATGTTTATGATATCGTCTTGAGGTGCCTTCTTGAATTCTGGATTATCACGCTTCTGCTGAAACTCTTTTGCCTTCAAGAAATCACATGCATCATACTCGTAGCAGATTGCGATAGGAGTGATATTCAAGTCAATGAATCCCTGCTTGACATTGTCACTGCTCATGTTAAGCATCTTCAAAAGACTCTCCTGCATTACGTCGTTGCTATCTTTAGCACGTCCTTCTCTTTGTGCGATCCAAACAGAAGATTTGTTCTCTGTAATCATTGAACGGATATACGCAGACATCTTCTGAGATGACATGAAAATCTCACGCTTTGTGCCAGAACGGTTGACTATCAAACTCTTGTTGATCTTCATCAAATCTGTGATCCATGGCTTAGAACAAAGGTTATCTCCGATGGCATTCTGTGATGTCTGGATTCCTTTGCCAATCAACTGCACGTTAAGCAACGCAGCATCAAGAATGATGTCGCGGTGGTTTGATATGAATAGATATTTCTTGTCATTAGTCAAGGCATCCATACCATTGTTTGTCATGCCATCTGATGTCTTCTCCACCAAATCACCCAAAAAACGAGTCATGACGATTTTTTGGAAATCATCAGCTGTCTTTATCTGCATTACTTTGTCCACAATGGTTTGAGGATCTGCGTCAGGGAAAATGTGAGGCAGAACCTTTAGAAATTCTTCGTTGTTGCAAACACGTGCAATCGCATCTGCAATTTCCGAATCGTAAAATGGACGCATGTCGTCAAAATTGTATTCCGTTTCCATTATATAGTTTTTGACCTTTCCTTTAAATATAATATAGATTCCGGACCGAGGTTGAAAAGCAGATCTATGATGCTTAGTCCATCGGTAAACCCAAATTTTTCCGCAAACATCTGGTAATAGGGTTTTGAATCTGTGCTAATGTTCTCTTTTTTGGGGTGAAACAGCTCTCTCGCATCTTCAATTCCTGTTTCGCCTTCAAAGTAACTTTCTGTTGTTAAAATATCCTTTTGCATTCCAATCGCATCAAGAGTGAACTCCATTAAAAGCATGTTGAAATCAAACAGATATTTCTCTTTTCTTTCGTATATAGCATGAATGTCATCTTTGTAATACTCAAAAAACGGAGTGGAATTGTAACTCGTTTCCATCGCTCTCAAGTGTAGACGACGCCATTCTTGACCATACGAAATGCAAATATCTCTTATTTTTGTCTTATCTGCAAACTTTTCTACAGGAATACTTAAATCCATCACTCCACTTTCTGTTTGGATGCGGCATCTGTTCCTATATGTTTGTTTGACATAATGGTCGTGCTGCTCCACAATTATCTTGTCGTGGGCATAGATTTTGGCATAATAACCTACTGGTGCGAAATACGCTGACTGCAACACTATCATCTTATCGTTTTTTCTGTGTTGGATATGTTGAAGCCGGACGTTGATCGTGCAATGGCAATTTGCCTATTACCCAATCTTCTTCGTAATCCCAGTTGGCTGATGTGGAAAGTACTTTCTCAAAGAAGTAGACTTCTTCAGGTTGTTTGAACCCTTTGTAGTCTCCAGTTGTCCAGTCGCCATTTTTATCTGCGTCGACAACGAGTCGTGCGGCATATGCTCCTGGATTCACATTGATAAATTCCACTTTGTTTCCTTTGGGGTATTCCCTTCTTATTATTCTGTCTTTATCTACAAGTTCAACAAAGACATCTCCAGCTGGTACGTTCGACAGGTTTAGAACAATATTGGCGTACTCTTTCTTCTCTCTTCTTCTAAAATCCAAGAATGTGGAGTCGCTTTCCAAACCGTATATGTCTCTCACTTTGCCAGAATCAACAACAGCTTCGTAAGAGACTCCTTCTTCCCATTTGCCTTCCAACAGGTATCTTCTTCCGCAACTGTCAGCGGCTGATAATGTGAATGGTAATGGCTTTTGTGTTGTGTCTCTTCTTTCGTACACTACCAATGCTTCAGCTTTGAAATCAAATGTCGGAGTCTCAAAAGTGATTTCTGGAGTTCCTTCGATTTCCACTGATTTTGATATTGTTATGTTAAGAGCTGGCTTTTTCTTCTTCGCTGCTCTCTCTTCTTTCTTGCTTGCTTTGACCTTTTTGTAGATGCTTGTCACTGTGTCAGTCTGTTCTACAAATGATCCAATAGAATCTGTAGCAATGTAAGTCATTGTGAATTCCAAAGTGTCAAGCTTGACAATATTGGTGTCTTTGATCCAATAGTCTATTGTGTCGGTTGTGACACTTGGTTCTATGATAAACCAATCATCATTTTCTGGTGTGAAATTGATTGGCTTGATAATTGGTTCCTGCTTGTGATTTTTGTCATTAGTAAAGTAAAGAGTCATCTTTCTGGCCTCTTTACGCTCTACTTTCTTATATACTTGGAATGGCACCTGCTTAGCAAAAATTCGCATTTCTATTGAGTCTGGCACATAGTGTGGACGTTGACTGCATGCGATACTGTCCACAATTGATGTGTCTGTACGTGCGTAACCTGGCTCCAAACCAAGTAGCGAATCTCTGTCAACCGATTTCCAGATGGTGTCGCATCTCTCCTCCATTTTCTTTCTTGGAGTAATGATAGTGTCTATCCAGGCAAGTTGCTCTCCTGGAGCATCATATCTGAAATTCGTATTGTCGTCTTTGATTGCACAAAGATGGTATGGTTTATCTTTCAAACCACGTAATGTGAATCTTCCGCTTTTGTCTGTCTTTGTGATTCTTTCGAATTTTTTTGTTGCAAAAGTGGAATCTGTCCATTCTGAATATACTCCGACTGTGATGGCTTCTAGTGGCACGAGAGTGTATGCGTCCACCACATTGCCGGAAATACAGAATGAGTCTATCTTGTCTCCCGTCGAAAACTCAAAATAATAGTCTCTGATGGGATTGCCTTCTCTAAAGTCTGTGATTTTGTTGCCAAAGTCTATGACGTATGTGGCGTCTTCTTCCAATGTGTCCTTGAAAGTAATGCTCACTTTCTTTCCTACGCTCTTGATTTCAGGAGCAATATCCATTGGAGGTGACACAATTACATTTTGAGCATCTTTCAAGACTACGTATTCGTCAAAAAAGATTTCTGCTTTTTCTGGCTTGGCGTTTACAGCACTTCTGTCTGGGGTACTTAAAACGTATTTTGGTGGCGTGATGTCGCGGGGACCTCCTTGCGGTCCGCTACCCATATTGGCACAAGAATGCATGCCCGCAACACCTATTGCAGACATCATAAAATATGCTATTTTTTTTAGGCACTTCTCCACCGTATATACAATTTATTACAAAAGTAGTGTTTTTATTCTTATTGACAAAAGAAAAAGTTTGACGCAATTATTTTTTTACGTCACCTATTACTGCCATTTCACATTTTTCGCAGTCGAAAGCCAATGCGTATTCGGCTCCGTCTGATCCGACTAATTTGAGTGGTTGCTTGTATTTTGCCGATTCCTCGACGTTATGTTTCAAACAAATTCCCAATTCGTATCTCATGCAGTATTTACAACGCATAAGTTCTGCTTTTTGCTTTGGCTCTCTTTCGTAGCTCCACGCCGGATTCGCTACTCCACAGCTTTCTATAAATGATTTGGCTTCTGCGTTGTGGATGTTGAGTCTATAATCATTCTTTTTGGCAGGAAACTCTAAAGTCTCATTCATTGGAAGTCTTGGCTCACGTTTCCAAGCTGCGAGTTTGTTGGCTATCAATGTGTTGATGAGTGTTCTTCTCCATTCGTTGAGTGTGGACATAGCGAAGAAATAGACATCCTGAGTCTCTATCTTGACATCGGTCACACTGAATGGAGTTCCGCCCGTCTTCTTTAATGTTTTTACAATATTGTCGGAAGCCATTTGTGGATTTTGAGCCGCAACTTTATCGTTTGCGAATTCCACTTTTGCAGTGCTTCCTGTGACATCTTTGATTTCAAGTGCGAATCCATCTGATGTTTCAGACATCACTATTTGTGCATCAATCTGACGGTTGCATGTGTCGTTGCTGACTGCAGATTCATAACGAATATCGTAGTTGCGATAAAGTTTTGCATTTGGTTGCACGCGTAGACCGGCAGGCAATTCAATGTTGTTGCCTTGTGCTTTGTTTGCTCGGAATCCAATCAATTCTCCTTTATTGTCGACGTAGCAGAATCCATCTCCGTTGGCAAGTACAACCTTGTCCGCAAGTTTGATTTGCAGAGTTGAACCTCTTTGTGGAGTGGTGATTCCCACGTATTCTCCCATAGATTTTGGAGTGTCAAGATTTGCCATCTTTTCTCGTTTGCCACTTAGATTATATGTGGTCAATCCACGGTTGAAGATTTTATATAGGTCTGGTTGCAATCCGTATCTGCTTGTTCCATAACTCATTCGACGGTACTCTTTGTTTTGGGCAAGGAATTCATCGATGACTCTTCTGTAGTATGCGACGGTGGTTTTCACGTATGAGACATCTTTCAATCTGCCTTCAATTTTAAATGTCGACACTCCTGCTTTGATCATTTCAGAGAGATATTTCTCTGCACTGAAATCTCTAAGTGAAAGGAGATATTTGTCTTTGGCAATTGTTTTCCCGTCTGCGTCGTAAAGCGAGTATTTCATACGGCATGGTTGTCCACACTCACCTCTATTGGCACTTCTTCCAAGCATCCTTTGGCTCATATAACATTGTCCACTGTAGCTTACGCAAAGGGCTCCGTGAATGAAGGTCTCAAGTCTGGCTTTAGTGTGTGACGCAATATTTGCCATGCTTTTCACATCTGTCTCTCTCGCCAAAACTACTTGCTCAAATCCGCAGTTCTCCCAGAATTTTACTTTGTCAAGATCTCTGTTGTCCATTTGCGTACTTGCGTGCAATGCGATGGGTGGCAGGTTGGCTCGGAGCAATCCGTAATCTTGGATAATCAACGCGTCTACTCCGATCTCATATAATGACCATGCTAATTTCTCTGCTTCGATAAGCTCCTCATCTGAGAGAATAGTGTTGAGAGCGACGAAGATGCGTGCTCCATAGATATGTGCGAATTCCACAAGTTTGGCAATGTCCTCCAAACTGTTGCCTGCTGCACTTCTTGCTGAGAATGACGGTCCGCCGATATACACTGCGTCGGCACCATATTTTATGGCTTCAATACCGTGTGCTGCCTCACGTGCAGGTGCTAAAAGTTCAATATACTCGCGTCCTATCATTATCTCAATCTATTTTGATAATTGCCACTGTTTTTCAAGTAGTGGACAAGCAATCCTACGCAGAATACACATAGAGGAAGTGCCACGAAGATTGATGTCAGAACATTACTGCACATTGTGTCGTAGATTCCGTGAAGTACGGCTGGAATAACAAGGGCAAGAGTCCACAATGCTCTTCTGTAGCGAGGGTAGAGTACTGCAAAACTGATGAAGAAACCACCTATAGCGCACCATATAGCGTGGATGAATGGCAAACTTGTCAGACGGGCGATATTCATCAGGAATCGCTCAGAACCGTCTAACTGCATATTGGCAGTCATCTGATATTGCACTCCTTCGTAGACACCGAAAGCAAGTCCTGAGATTAAACCGTAAAATACTAATGTCTGAGGCACCAATGGCTTCTTTGTCTTTTTAACAAGCCAAATCAAAGGAAGCATTTTAGCGAATTCTTCTGTCGATCCCACACCGAAAATGAATCCGAAAAGTTGGAATAGCATAGGGTACTGCTCGTCTGTAGCTCCATAGAAAAAGTTTAGATTAGGCAATCCCAATGTGTCCCATGCTACGAATACGATTCCTTGCATAAGGAAGAAGATTGTAGCACTGGTTTTTGCTGTCACTTGTGGAGATTTGAACATATAGTTGAAGAAACTCCACCACACTACAGAGAAATATAGTGAGATGCAGTAGTATGAAAGCCATCCGTCTGGAACAAAATATGCTGCGACAAGAGGAAACAAACCAATAGCCGCAAGCACTAGCATACGAGTGTCGCTTTTCCATGTCTCCTTGTCTTTCAACTCTTTAGGGAAAAGAAGATCTCTAGAGATATGTCTCAACTGGCTTAGCAAACTGCCTGCTTCGTCTACTTTGACAGAGATGTTGTTGTCTTTCATGACATCGCGCACGGCAACAAAATCATCATCCTCCTTAGCGGTGTCGTTTAGAGCTAACTTGTCGCATTCCAACACTTTGCCAGATTTGACAAGGTTTGTGATGTCCTCTAGATTATATGGTCCGAACGGATTTCCGTTGCGGTAAACATAGTATTGCATATTGTTTATTTTAAAATTCATGCAAAGTTAAGATTTTTACTTCATAAAATCTATCAATGTACTGTAGATTGGTACTTGACGCAACATCTCTTCGTAGCCTACAACGAATAGTTGTTTTCTGGCTCTTGTGAGTGCAACATTCAGTTTGCGGTCGATAATTTTACCATCTTCTTCGATGGCATCACAAACGAAGTCGAGCTGGTAGTCTTGGTTGACGCAGAATGAGTAGATGATGATGTCCATCTGTCCTCCTTGATAACGCTCCACAGTATCAATTACAATTCCGTCTGCTACTCCTGCATCCTCCAACTTATGACGGATCTTGGCTATCTGACTACGATATCCCGTAATCACTCCGATTGTCATATCAGAGTCGGCGATGCCGTTCTTCTTTCTCAATTCCACACATGCCTTGACAATTTCAGTCACTATATTCGCCTCGCTATCGTTTGTCTTACCGCTATTGTTTCCCAAATCTCGTTCCGACGGAATGTATGCCAATCGTCTGGTTGCCACCAACGTTTCCCACGTATTCTTTTGGTCATACTCTTTGTAGTAGTCAAATGGCTCGTTTTGCCAATCAGCAACGGTGCGTAGCTCTCCGTTGTAGAATTGATCATTTGGAAATTGACTGATTTCATTATGCATTCTGCCTTGTCCACGTAATGTATCCCATGCACAGTCGTTGCCTGCATTTTTATTTAATCTGTACAATCTTTCGAATAGTGAGTTGCGACGGTCTGTAAGTCCAACGTTACGGAGAATCTCATCTTGTACTCTTGATTCAGATTCTGATTGAGCAACAACAGCTGGCAACTGTTTGTGGTCGCCAATCATGATGAATTTCTTGATCCCGTATTCGCCAAGACGAGTTTTTTCAGATAGCAAACCGATGATTTGTGGTTCAAGAATCTGTGATGCCTCATCGATGATGGCAACGTCGAAATTGACGATGTTGAAGATCTCCTTATTTGATAACATTGCTGTTGTAGTGCCGACGAAGACTTTGTGGCTGCGGATTTCTGTAGTCACTTGGTCTGGGGTTGTCATCCCTTTGATTCGTTCTGTTAATATGTTTGGTAAGAATCGTTTGTCTGCATTCGTTCTGCTGCCGATTCTGATGAAATCTATATCTTTACTGCTGTTGCTCAATGAGTTACAAATCTCATCTACAGCACGATTGGTGTATGCCATTAGCAGGATTCTTCCGTCGTCTTCATGGAATTCCTCCACCATTGATTTTAGAGCGAAAGATGTTTTGCCTGTTCCTGGAGGGCCAGCAAGAAGGAAATAGCTGTCTGTTGACTTCGCTTTCTCCACAATACGATTGATATCATCGTTGGCGTAAATCCCACGTCGGTGATTGTTTGTGGGTTGAGGCAACGATTCTCCAAGAATCAAACGTTTTCTTTCTGGTTTTGTGCTGATGAAAGTATACAATCCAGAATATAGACTTGCAAAACTTGATTCGATGAAGTCTTTTTCGATAGCGAAAGTCATGTCGTTGCGTAGCACACTAAGATTGCGTTGTGTCTGACGCATATTGATTCGTAGTGTATCATTTGTGATTTCTGCTACGGTTCCGCGAAGCACTAATTTGTTGGTAGCCAAGTCGGTATCATTGCGTCGCTCATATATCACAACGATATCTCCAACACGGAAAGACGCAGTGTATTCATCGTTTGGAGTGCGATCAAACACTACATATGGATCTGAAGCGTCAATAGCAATCTCTCTTGGATGTAGCTCAAAAATGATATTTCCAGATTCTTTTTTCTCTTCCAACGATTCTCTCCAGCATGAAGCAAATCCATAATGGTTACGACGAGTTCCACTTCCGCCAGTCTTAGCATAATCTTGCTCTTTGGCTATGAAGCCTAACATAGAGAAAAAATATGTCTGCTCTAAAATTGATGAGGAATCTATAGCATGACGGAATTCCTCTATTCTTGGCACGATAAATCCGCTGACAATTCGTTCGCTTCGTACTTTATCATAGTTCGGAATCATGTATTGAGGGGTGATCCACGACACTACACGTTTGATTTCGTCAGTTGTTTTTGCGTTGGCAAGCAGATGCTCGTAGCAGACGATACGATTACGTAGATGTAGAGCCTCCGACATATCTTTCAATGTGCATTTTGCATAACGGAGGTTTGCGTGTTTCTCATGCGGGTATTTGGTGTAGAAAATGTAAGTCTTGAGTTCATTGAATGGTATTCTCAAAACACGTTGCACAATAGCTTGGTATAGAAATGCCTGGGTGATATGGTTGTTTGCGATAAGATCCAATTGTGTCTCTGGAAATTTGCTTTTCCCACTTTTCATTTCCACCACGGCATAATTGCCTCTTTGTCGATGAAGCAAGTCGAGACGTCCGGACAGACCAAGCTGATCGCAGAAGAATGTTGGTTCAAGAAGCACATTTTCAGTGGAAATCCCTACCTCTGGAAATACGGTTTCCACTACATTCTTGATATTGTTGTAATGAGATTCTGCTTCCGCAACCCATGCCTCGTAGTCGTCTTTGTTTTGTAATTCCTCACAAGTGCTTATAGATAGTGACGATTCAAGAAATGCCTCATTCATTAGTGTCTTGAAATCGACGCTACTCTTGTCATATGAGTGTATCAGACGATCATGAAAATAGTTTGCGACGTTACCGAGCAACATCGCCTTTGACATCTTTGATCGCATCAGTTTTTTGAACAGATGCTCGAGTGGGTTAGGTCCAACGGGAGTGACGCAATCAGCAATAGTGCTACACTCCATAAGATAGTCGGGATTGATAATGATATATTTCGGACTTAGATCTCCATTGGGTTCGACAATACTGTCAATCAAACCAACAACGCAGCCATTCCATATCATATTAGGTGTTATTGTGAAATCAGCGTTATAGCTGATGACGTTGATTCTAATCTTAACCTCACTATACTCTTCGGCTTCCTCTTTGTAACCTGTGATATATTCGTAGTCGCATGATATGGCTACAATTCGGAGATAGCTGATTCGTTCGGTGCGACGGTACTCTTCTGACGACCACGAGCCACTAACGATCTCCAAATCCCTCTGTTGGGATTCTGTGATTGGTTCGCCAAATAGCAGAGAAATAAACAGAGCTAACGCGACATAGTCTTCCCTGTACTGCTCCACTGGTATGGCAGCGTTGTTGCGCATGGAATTAATCGCGTCGGCACGGAATTTCATTATCCTTTTGCGCATTGCGATCTGCACATTGTGTTTGTCGAGCAGAAATGTCAGTCTGGCATATTCCGAGGCGAAACGGATGTTGTCGTCGGCAGTCAATTCCTTGCAGATGGATTCAAAAATGTAGAACAGATTTTTGTATTTTACTGCCACTAAATCGGTGGATTTTTCGATTTCCTCTATTTTATATATGTATGAGCTGTTCATATTGTTAAAAAAACTTTTTTTCTGTCTTAAAAAACCTTACAAAGGTAAGATATTATTTCTACTTCACTATATTTGCAATAAAGATAAACGGAACCGATAAGGCGACGTTATTTATTAACGATAAAATGTTATGATCATGAAAAATAAATTGTTTATGATAGTCCTTAGCATTGTAGCAATGCTAGCTATGTCAGAGGTTTCTTACGCACAGCGTTCGCGCAACGGAGGAGGGGCACCATCTCATCAGTCTGCTCCTGCACACAATAATGGTGGCGGCCATGCTTCGGCAGCTCCAACAAGAGGCGGTGGTAATCATGGAGGCGGTCATCAGGCAGCACCTGCACCCGCTCATAAAGGAGGTGGTCATCATGCACCATCAAGAAATGAGCATGGACCACGTCAGGTACATCATGCACCAGCTCCACAGCATCACCATGCACCAGTAGCACATCACCATGCGCCTGCTCCTGCACCGCAACATCACCATGCACCTGCTCCACATCATCGTGAGCCAGTGCACCACCACCATCATGCACCAGCTCCTGTTGCACATCATCACGCGCCTGCACATCATCATCATGTAGTGCATCGTCCACACCCAGTGTACCATCATGTATGTCCTACATATGTACACACATTCGCAGTTGGTGATTACACTTACTACTATGGTAATGGTGTTTACTATGTATACGATCCAGTTTACGGATATGAGGAGGTCGCATTCCCAGAGAATGTGTTCGTGACAACACTACCTTATGGTGCTCGTGTGACTCGTATCAATGGGACAACTTATTATGAGACAAGTGGAATGTATTTCTTGCCAGTAGCTGAAGGCTACATGATGGTTGAACGTCCAATCGCAAGAGCTCAGATCAGCATTCCTGTTCCATCTCTACGTTTCTATGCCTCATTTAATTAATTACAAACAATAATCCTTGTAATGTGTAGTCAGCCGGACATTTGTCTGGCTGGCTTTTTTGTTTTAGAAATCTGTTGGCAAAATTGCATCCTCGTAATGCTCGAAATAGAAACCTTTGTTGTCAAATCCTCCATTTGTCACGATAATCACGACGTCGAGACGGAAATCAGATGTGACATTCATCTTCTTGACATACATAGTCACTGCTCTAGCAAAATTACGTATTTTGCTTTTGCTCATACTGGTGCGTGGATCAATGTAGTCGGAATGACGAGTTTTTACTTCTACGAAGACAAGTGTGTCACCGTCTAAAGCTACAATGTCAAGTTCATTGCTTCCGCATCTCCAATTTCTTGTGATGATTTGATAACCTTTTCCTTCAAGGAAATTCACGGCAAGGTCTTCGCCGTTTTTGCCTAATTCATTATGTTCTGCCATAATCCTTAAATTTTAACTAAATTAATACATTCATTATTGCCTAAAGAATCTTCTGTTAGGCGTTGCAAAAATAATCATATTTTCTACGATGAGAAAAATCACTCAGATTTTTTGTGATAAAAAAGTGGTTTTTGATACATTTGTGGTGATAAAAAGTCTGATGATGCAAAAGAAGGAGATACAAAAAGAAATTATCAAGCATTGTGGAAAGGAGAGCATCAAGATAGAGAACGATGGAATTCTTTATGGTTTGTGGAATGTATGTAAGTTTCCAACCATGACGTCGCCTGAACGATTGCCTCTTTTTTTCTATGGTATTTGTACGTCTGGTGAGGCTGATTTGGAGATTGATATGAAACCATGTAAGTTTTCCAAGGGAGATATCGTGCGAATCAGGATGGGACAGACCTTGTTCATCAAATCGGTCAGTGATGATTTCAATTCAGTCCTTTTCTTCTTTGACAGACGTGTCATTTCTGGATTCGTGACTGGATTGAAAGTGCCTCTAGGCAATCCTAACCCAATATTTAATACGTCGGATGAGTTGTATGGTTCAATACTTTTGTATTTAAATTTTGTGAAGAGTCGTCTTGATTTGTGCAAGATAGAGAAGAGTGCGTATTTGAGAGCAGCGTCGGAATTGTTGATGAAGGCAATGCTTTGTGAGGTGTTGAATGAGGTGTCTAAATCATGTGTTACACAGGAGAAAGGATCACGTACTCAAGAGATATTTATGAAGTTCTCTTCGTTGGTGAAGGAGCATTATAAGGAGACGCGAAATGTTAAATACTACGCTGACCAACTTTGTATTACACCCAAGTATCTTTGCAAGATAGTGTCGGAATGTGTAGGGTCGTCGCCAAGTCAGTTTATTGATTCTTTGGTGATGAATGAGGCAAAAGAGATGCTGCGCACAACGAACATGTCAATACAAAATATTTCAGATGCTTTGAATTTTCCAAATCAAAGTTTCTTTGGACGATTTTTCAAAACTCATGCAGGTGTGTCGCCTGGAACGTTTAGAAATTCTGAATTATAAATGCTAAATGCACAATTGATTTTTTAACATCCGTTAAGAAGCACTGGAAAATATTGTTGATTTTATTTGCAACGAATTTGAAAAAACACTAATATTGCATCGTATTTATAAACTAAAACAATTAAGAATTATGGCATACGTAATTGGTGAAGACTGCGTAGCATGTGGTACATGTGCAGGCGAGTGTCCAGTAGGAGCAATCTCTGAGGGCGATATCTACAAAATTGATGCAGATGCATGCACTGAGTGTGGAACTTGTGCAGGTGTTTGTCCTTCAGAGGCTATCACTCTAGGATAAGGATATTTGAGATCTGGTCTTGTTTTCAAGACCAGATCTTTTTTTGTTTGTTTAGTCTAAACTTTTCAAAAAAAATATCAAATTATTTGACGATAATAAAACAAAAGTTTAATTTTGTCGTCGCAATCAGGATACGAGCAGCAGAAGATTGCTTATTCTCAACAAAATTCCACAATAAGTTATTTTTATAGAGGTGTATAGCACCACTTGTGTGTGTTACGGATTTTTGTTATATGCATAGGAGAAATCCTGGTTTTAGTCTATTCAACATTGAAATTAATTCAAGTATTCAATATAAGAGATGACGATATGCAGTATCTCTGTGTGTCGTCCATAATGGAATATAAGTCAATAATATATACATGACAGAAGCAGAATTGAAGGCAAAAAAACTGCCCGAATTGCAAGCTATCGCTAGGTCAATAGGTATTCATCGTCCTGATTCATACCGTAAAGACCAGCTGATACAAGTGATTATGGGACAGTCAGATTCGCCAAATGATGATTCGGAGCAAGAAAATCAGGCTGTCGCAATAGAAGAACCTGAAATACAAACCGAAGAGACTCCGACTCCAGAACCAAAAAATGATACAGAAAAGGTAGTGGAAGAAAATCCTTCCATAAATACCGGAAGAGCAGGCCTTTCTACAAGCAGTAATAATAATGCGGCTGCTGCAATTGCCCGAATGATTCTTGAAAAAAAGAAATTGGCTAAACAAAAGGCAGCAGAAAATGCAGAATCAGTAGAACCATTTGTCTACCAGAAAGACGAAATAGAAGAGGCTCTTCGTCAAAAGCAAATAGAAGAAGAACGTAGACGCGAGGAAGAGGAAAATCAAAGAAGAATAGCTGCGGAAGAAGAAGCACGTGCAAGAGAAGAGGCAGCAAGAGCAAGAGCTGAGGAGGCTAGATTGAGAGCCGAAGAAGAACGTGCAAGATTAGAGGCTGAAAGACTCAAAGCCGAAGAAGATGCAAAGAAACAGAAAATATTTGATTTTGAAGGTGTAATCAAGGGTAGTGGTGTGCTTGAAATTATCCAGCCTGATGGTTATGGTTTCCTTCGTTCTCCAGATTATAATTATTTAAGTTCTCCCGATGATATTTATGTCTCAGCCAATCAGATCAAACTGATGGGATTGAAGACAGGCGACGTCGTTACTGGAGATATCAGACCTCCACGTGATGGTGAGAAATATTTCCCATTGACTCGTGTTGAAACTATCAATAATTGCGCACCAGAGCACGTAAGAGACCGTGTGCCATTTGACCATTTGACTCCATTATTTGCAAACGAGAAATTCAATTTGACTGGAGATCCTAAGACTTGCAACACTTCTGTAAGAATTGTGGATTTGTTCAGCCCTATTGGAAAAGGTCAGCGTGGACTAATCGTGGCTCAGCCTAAGACTGGTAAAACTATACTTTTACAAGATATTGCAAACGCTATTGCAGCTAATCATCCTGAGGTATACATGATGGTACTTCTTATTGATGAGCGTCCAGAGGAGGTTACTGACATGCAGAGAAGCGTAAATGCAGAGGTTATTGCATCAACATTTGATGAACCAGCAGAACGTCACGTGAAGGTGGCAAGTATCGTGTTGGAGAAGGCTAAGAGAATGGTGGAATGCGGACATGATGTTGTTATCCTTTTGGATTCAATCACACGTCTAGCCAGAGCATACAACACAGTATCTCCAGCTTCAGGTAAGGTGTTGAGTGGTGGTGTGGATGCTAATGCATTGCAGAAACCAAAGAGATTCTTCGGAGCTGCCCGTAATATTGAAAACGGAGGTAGTTTGACTATCATCGCTACTGCCCTTACAGATACAGGTTCGAAGATGGATGATGTCATCTTTGAGGAGTTCAAGGGTACAGGTAATATGGAACTTCAGCTTGACCGTCGTCTTGCCAACAAGAGAATTTATCCTGCTGTGGATATCATGGCAAGTAGTACTCGTCGAGATGATTTGCTTCAGGACAAGATGACTCTTCAGAGAATGTGGATATTGAGAAAATACTATTCAGATATGACACCTATTGAGGCTATGACTGAGGTTAAAGAAAACCTTGAAAGGTGTAAAACTAATGATGAGTATTTGGCTTCAATGAACCAATAAATATCATAATATAGGCGGTGAAGCTTAGGCTTCTCTGCCTTTTATTGTTTTTAACTAATGAAGAAAATTGAAAAATTACTGTTGTGTCTTCTTACATTTCTTTGTGTATCAGCATGTACTGATGAATACGAAGAAAACGATGACACACGTCTGCCTGCAGAAAACACTATTGTAATGTTTTTCCCATGGTCAAATAATCTAAAACCATGTTTCCTACAGAACATCAGTGATTTTAAACAAGTCATTCAGCAGCATGGTTCTGATCATGACCGTTACGTCGTTTGTATTGAGACAGAACCAGGCACTGTGAACATCAATGAAATCAAGTTGACTAATGAGGGATGTGTGGAGGAAACTCTGGATATCTATACCGATCCTAGATTCACAACAAGTGATGGTATCACTCAGCTTCTAGATAGAGTATATGCAAAGTTCCCATCTAAGGCATATTCCATGACTGTTGGCTGTCATGGTACGGGATGGGTGCCAGCTGGATCATTCACCACACGCTCTATACCTTTGGTAGCAGAAGAAACTCCAGTGACAAGATTTTTAGGAGGAACAACTGCTGCTTATCAAATAGAGATTTCTACATTTAAGGAGGGAATCAAAAACTCTAAAATCAACAAATTGGAGATGATTCTGTTTGACAATTGCTATATGGCTAATGTTGAGGTCGCTTATGAGTTGAGAGAGGTGACTAAACGAATCATCGCTTATCCTACTGAGGTTATGGCTTATGGGTTCCCTTATCAAACAAGTGGAAAATTCTTGATCAATGGTATTGATTACGAGAGTATATGTGAGTCGTTCTACAGATTTTATATTAACTATGAGAAACCTTGTGGAACAATCTCTACAATCAACTGCAATGCTCTAGATAGTCTTGCTAAGTTCATGAAAAAGGTAAATCTATCCAATGATACAACATTCCATGTCGACGCTTCAAAATTGCAGCGTTTGGATGGTTATGATCCGACTGTATTTGTAGATTTTTCTGACTATGTTTATCATTTGACGTCCAACACAAAATGGATTAGTGAATTTGACCATTTGATGTCTGTCGTGATTCCGTATAAGAGAAATACTCCATCTTATTATTCTACATTAGGAGGTCAGGTAGCTATCGCAAATGGCAAGTATAGCGGCTTGTCTACGTCTGAACCAAGTGAGCATACTGTGATGTCTGAATATAAGAAGACAAGCTGGTATATGGCAACACATTAAAACTGAATTTTATTTTGTCAGGCAGCTTTGGCTCTCGTGCTTTTCGAAATGGGCATTACTTCTGTAAGTTTTCTTACAACAAGTAATGCCTTTTTTTTATTTTCAATTTCAAGAATGTAGTGTTCTTTGGCTCCTTCGTATGGATAACTGGTCCAAGCTCCTTTCATCATGCTTTCAATGGATGGATGCATCTTGACGTAGCAAAGGTTATCACAAGCTAAAATGACAAGTTTGTTGTCGACGTATATGCACCAGTCTCCACACATTTTTTTTGTGCGTATCTCTCCAACACCTTTAAGTTGTGAGCATACGAAATTGATATATTCTTTTGTACAAGCCATGGCTTTATTGTTTATTGTGGTAACTGTCCATCCTGGATTTTCTTGACTTTCTTTGGGAATGTAGCATCGTAAGCTTCAAATGCTTCTGGGTTCTCGTCGGCAACGAAATAACCTTTAGGCGTGTGATATGTACCTTCTGCTCCGTTAAGATAGCCGGGAATCAGTTCTTGAGCGAGAAAGTATGGTACCTCCGATTCTTTTGGCTCGCCATAATAGTGAATTTTTAGTGTGCTTGCTATAACAAATCCAGCATGTTTGTAGAACTCGATATTGCCCTCCATGCAGATTATACCTATACCCATTTCACGAGCTTTTTCCAATGAGTATTGCAACAGTTTCAAACCGTATCCTTTGCGTTTATAGTTAGGATGAATACTGATTGGACCGAATGTCCAAGCTTGAATCACACTACCGTCTTCCTTGATGATCTCCGCTTTTGAGAACATCACATGTCCAATAATCTTTCCTCCTTCCTCCATTACGAAATCAAGTTCAGGAATGAAATCAGGATTTGAACGATATTGGTTTAACACGTAATGCTCAACGCATCCTGGTCTATAAATGTTCCAGAATGCTTCACGAGTAAGGTTTTCTACCTCTCTATAATCTTTGGGTTGTTCTAATCTAATGTCCATTGTTTTTACTGTTTTTCTGTCAGCAAAGGTATAAGGTAAAGAGAAAAATCAGTTGTAAAAAACGGACATTGATGTTTTTGTTATTGTTTGGAGTCGTGGTATGATCGGTAGACTGGCATTATACCATGCTTGCGTACGCCCTCAAGAACAGTAAGATATTCCGTAGGCGACAGTCCTGCTATCTCATGGAATTCACGGTTGAAATGACTGTGGTCGGTATAACCGTATTTGAAGATGATTTCGTCAAGATTAGTGTCTTTAGAATGTAGAATTTCATTTGTCGCAAGATGAAAACGTTGTATGCGTTGTATCTGTTTGGGATTCATCCCAACGTTATCTATAAACACCCTTCGGAATTGTCTTTCGCTGAGACATGATGCTGAAGCTAATTCGTCGACACGCACATCTGGTTGGGCATTCATCAATTTGAATGCATCCGACAATTGTTTTAGATATGGAAATCCCTGCGTCTTCACAATTTGTTTTAGTATGAAATCCTCAATGATGTCGATACATTCGTTGGTTGTCTCTGCTTCAAGCACTTTTGCTTTCAAATCCTTAAACTCAATATTTTCGAGTTGGTCGAAATCAACATTGTCGTAAGTGAACTCCTTGCATGGAATCCCCATGACTATTTGGGCGGCGTAAGGAAGGAAGAAGACGGTGATCATCTCCACATCATCGTTTGTGCTGATATGTATTGCTTTGTCGTAGAGCCCGGCTACTGATGCTTTGTGAGTGGATTCAGAACCTCCGTTCACATCAAAAGGTTTCTTTCTGTGAAACATCCATCTAAGGCAACCAACTGGCATAATAATCTGAGACATACTTGTGTCGTATGTCTTCATGACCCAGTAGTGATGCACGAAGGGTTGCAACACGGGTGATGGCAATATTACTTCTGCTTCAACCAATTAAATTCTTTTTCTTGATTCTTTATAGATTGCCCACATTACTCCAGCAAAAATAAGAGTCGC
This sequence comes from Paludibacteraceae bacterium, assembly GCA_045641065.1. GTDB lineage: Bacteria > Bacteroidota > Bacteroidia > Bacteroidales > Paludibacteraceae > UBA1723. Next base: position 24,689 of record JAZUGF010000110.1, read on the forward strand.
TATAGTAACAGGCATGATATCATCTTTCCCTAAAGTCTCAGTTGGAGCTTCATCAATATTAACTCCTGCAACTGTACAGATGTAGAACGCTATAACAGCAATTGCATTGTTGCAGAAATGAGCAAGCATATTCAGTTTGATGCTTCCGCTGAAATAGTATAGCATTCCCAAGAAGATTGATAGAATGAATCGTGGAATAAAACCGTAGAATTGGAAGTGCAAAGCACTGAATATGATCGACGTGATAGTGATAGCTGCCCATGGAGACATCTTTTCCTGTATGGTTTTCTGTAATGCACCACGGAAAGTCATCTCCTCACCGATTGCTGGTACTGCTGCTATAATGACCATGTTTATTAAAAGCATAATAGGAGAGTCTGTTTTGAGTAGGTCAAGAGTCAACTTTTCTGCTAAATCTTCCATGTTTTTAAGTGCGTCTTCCAGCTCCTTTAGATATTCAGGAAATGTCATTTGCTCATTTATACTGGCAGTGTAGTTGACTATTGGTAGCAAAGACCCCCATGCTATAATTGCCAAGAGATAGAGTAGTGAACTGTTTTCTTTGCGTAACTTGAAAAATTGCCCAAATGAACATTTTGGTTTTCCTGTTAGATAAAAGAAGACGTAAGGAGTGCCAATGAAAACGATTACTGATGCCACAAACTGTTCCAAACGTATGGTGTTTGTTTTCGATAACAACACATCTTCTGCCAATCCACAACCTAATCCGACTACATTTCCGACTACATCCAATAAAATGAAGATGCCCAGCAATACCAATAATTTCTTGCCGAAGGTAAAGTCGGCAAACATTCCTTTGATTAATTTATTCATTATCGTCTCCTCCAAAATTTTCATCTAAAATTTTATCAATGGCTTCGATAGCCATGCTACTTTCGTATCCGCGTGATGCTGCAAAACGGAATAACTTTCCCTTCGCGTCGTAACGGTTTTGAAATTTGATGGTTTTGAATTTCGACGTTAGGGCAGCCATCATAGTTTCTTCGTATGCATCATCTGGAATATCTTCTAATGCTTCTTTAATGTAATCGACGGGGATCCTTTTCATCTTTAGAGCATATTCAATTTTCTTGCGTCCCCACTTTGCGAATTTATATTTGTCTTTTGCGAAGAATTTGGAGTATCGTGCTTCATCAATGAAACGTTCTGTCTCAAGATAATTCAATATTGATTCAATATCTTCCGACGCGAGGCCATGACGCTTCAGTTTGTCGGCGATGTCATTTTTACATTTCTCCGATTCTGCGCACAGCATAGACATTTTTGTCAACGCTTCCTCTTTGCTCCATGGTTTTATTTTAGTATCCCCGATCATTTTCTTCTGCCGATTACAAATCTCTCACGGTCAAAACAATCTTTAATTATCTCGACGTTGCTGAATCCAGTTTTACTCATCATATCGGCCACTTCATGAACATATGCGACATTGGTTTCAAATAGAAGAGCACCGTCGGCATTAAGATTATTTATTGCAAATTTAGCTATTTTATTGTAAAACAGCAATGGTTCGTCTTGCGGCACAAATAGAGCGAGATGAGGCTCAAAATCCAACACGTTGGAACGCATCTCTGCCTTCTCATTTGGACATATATATGGTGGGTTGCTCACTATGATGTCAAATGGTTTGCAGCCAGACAAGAAAGAGTCGGATAGGGCGTCGTCGCAAATAAACTCCACGTCTGCTTCATTATTTTTAGCATTTGTCGACGCTACAGCAAGAGCACCTTCACTGATATCTGCAGCTACAACTTCTGTATTTGGACATCTTTTTTTGATTGATATTGCTATGACTCCTGAACCTGTGCCGATATCCAAAATACGCAAATTATCACAGACATTTCTACGGGATTTACAAATTTTTTCTGTTTCATCAATTAAAGCTACCGTTTCTGGGCGTGGAATCAACACTCTTGAATCGACGTTGAATTTCATGCCGTCGAACCATTCAAATCCCAACACATATTGCATAGGCTCTCCGTTTTTTAGACGTGAAAGCATTGTATTGCATTGTTCAATAATATCATCGGAAGCCTTATCCGACAACGACATTATTATTTGACTGCGTGATTTTCCCGATATATGTGAAACGCATTCGTAGAAAATTTCATTGATTTCAGAAGTTTCGTATAAAAATGATAGTGTGTGTATAAAATTAATCTTTATCTGTTTCATAAAAAAAGTTAAATAAATCGTACATTTCGTTAAAAATCTATTTATATTTGCATATTCAATATTGCCGAATGCATTGTTGATGTGCGATTTTTGCGACAAAGATAAAGTAAAAAAGTTATTCTTGATGAATAAAAACAAACTTATCACTTTCATACTGAACGACATTTCCGAACTCGATATGCTAACAAAGTGTATGGAGAGTATGGAAACGATTCCGTACGCAATGCACGACCTTGCTCTTCAAAAGGTAAGAAATATCTTGTCGGAGTTTGAGCAATTAAGTGTAGAAAGCAAAGAGGAAGCTCAGCATAATTCTGATATTAATACAATAGTGTCGGAATGTAAAGCTAAGGTAGAGGAAGTTAAGACAGTCGTAAAACCGCAGATAGAACAGGAGGAGAAAGTCAACATAAAGGAAGAGTTGGTTAGTCCGAAGAAAAACGCTACTATTGAAGTTGACGCTGCTGTAATAGATACAGTCAAGGTTGTAGCTAAAGAGCCAGAGCCAAAGATTGTTGAGGAGTTGAGCACTCCAGCACCAGAGGTTAAGAAGGTGGAAATAAAACCTGTTGAGCCAGAGATTCCTGCACAGGTGAAGAATGTAGAGAAACCTGTGATTGAGCATCCAAAGGCAACAGTCGGCAATCCTGTCATCACAAATGAGCGATTTAAGGGTGGCAGAAGATTGGAAAGCAGATTTGTGACTGATTTGAAGAAAGCACTCAATCTTAACGATAGATTACGTTACCAGAAAGAATTGTTTGGAGGAAACATGGCGTTGTTGAACTCTACAATTGACAAGTTGAATGCGATGTCGTCATTGCAGGAGGCTGAGGCTTACGTGGCTGAGAATTTCAATTGGGACACAACGGAAGGTGCAGCATTTGAATTTATGGAATTGTTAGAAGCAAGATTCACTAACTAGTGTTATGGCAAAATTGTATATAGTTCCGACACCCGTCGGCAATCTAGAAGACATGACATTCAGAGCAGTGCGAGTATTGAAAGAGGTTGATTTGATATTGGCCGAAGATACACGCACGTCTAGTGTTTTGCTAAAGCATTTTGAAATAGAAAACAAACTGATGTCTCATCACAAGTTTAATGAGCATCAGACTTGTAATTCTGTTGCGGCTAAGATTAAGTCGGGAGAGAATGTAGCTTTGATCAGTGATGCTGGCACACCTGGAATATCTGATCCTGGTTTTATGTTGTCGAGAGCATGTGCTGAGGCTGGAGTAGAGGTGGAATGTTTGCCAGGTGCGACAGCGTTCGTTCCAGCTATTGTGGATTCCGGACTTCCTACAGATAGATTTTGTTTTGAGGGATTTCTACCGCAAAAGAAAGGTCGTCAGACTCGTTTGAAAGAGATTGCAGAGGAGGAACGTACCTCAATTATATATGAGTCGCCATACAGAGTTGTAAAAACATTGACTCAACTTGAAGAGATTGCTGGACCAGACAGAGTGGTGTCTGTTTCTCGTGAGATTTCTAAAAAATTTGAGCAGACTGTAAGAGGAACTGTATCCGAGGTTAAAGCTCACTTTGAAGCTAACGAGCCCAAAGGAGAATTTGTTATTGTCATCTCAGGAAAGGAAAAAGAGAAGGCAAGTAAGAAAAAATATGATGACGATGAGGATTGACACTTATGCTGAGGCTATTGAGCTTGTAAGTGTAAATGTATAAACCTCTTAACATAAACAGAATAATTAATAAAAAATATATAAAATGAAAAAAGCAATTCTATTCGCATCTGTAGCGCTAGTAGCAGCTACATCATGCAACCCATGGCAGGGTGAGATTGATCAGGCCAACCACACATCAGACTCTTTGAGATCAGTTTTGGCTGAGGAGCGTCAGATTTCACAGCAGATGTCTGACCTATTCGAGGAGGTTAACGCTAACATGAAGCAGATCAAGGAGGTTGAGCTAGGTGTTCTTAATGACAAGGGTCAGGAAGGTGGCACAAACAAGGCTACAATCCAGGAGGATTTCAAGTTGATCTCTGAGCGTATTCAGCAGAGCAACCAGAAGATCAATGAGTTGGAGGAGAAGTTGGCTAAGTCTAACGGACAGCTTTCTGGTCTTCGTGGTACAATCAACAAGTTGAAGAAGCAGTTGGCTGAGAGCCAGACTGAGATGGCTAAGCTAAAGGAGGAACTAGAGGCTAAGAACATCAAGATCGCTGATCTAGAGTCTGCACAGATCGCTGCAGCTGCAAAGTACGATACTCTAAGCCAGATCAGCCTACAGCAGCAGGCTGCTATCGCTGCTCAGGATGCTGAGTTGAACGCAGTTTACTACTTGGCAGCAGATAAGGCTACTTTGAAGTCAAAGGGTCTTTTGGAGAAGGCACTTAAGAAGGGTGGTGACATCAAGTCAGGAGACTTCACTAAGGTTGATAAGAGAGACTTCACTGAGCTAGCTCTTAACTCAAAGAAGGCTATCATCATCTCTCGTCACCCATTGACATCTTACACTCTTCTTCCAAAGAGTGCTGAGGACAAGACATTGGTTTTGAAGATCAAGGATTACAACAAGTTCTGGTCTCAGTCTGATTTCTTGATTATCCAGACTAAGTAATTTTAGTTTAATCAACTTATAAAATCCCGGCAATGAAAATTGTCGGGATTTTTTTGTCTCGTATTTACCACGGAGACCATATTTTGATGTTTGCTGAATAAATGCTAATTTTGAGGAATAAAACTGTTACATTATGAGCGACGCATACGGTAAAGCCTTGACCGCATATTTCAATGGCGATAAGAAGACAAGAATCAAAGTTGAGAGCAGTGTGGTGGAGACGGAATATTGGAATATCAAGGAGTTCTTCCACACATGGGAGAAGATGAGTGAGATAGAGCAACGAGCATTGAAACTATGTAGTGGCCGCACACTCGACGTGGGTGCTGGTTCGGGTAGTCACACTCTTTGGCTACAGGAGCATGGTGTTGATGCTGAGGCTATCGATGTATCTGCTGGTGCTGTTGATGTGATGAAGCAAAGAGGAGTGGAGAAAGCTCAAATCCGTAATTTCTATGATATTACTAGTGAAAAATACGACACTCTTTTGATGTTGATGAACGGTGCGGGTATAGCAAAGACAATGCAAAATTTACCTTTGTTCTTGAATCATTGCAAGAGTATGCTGACCGACGGTGGAAAAATCGTGATGGACAGTTCCGACCTAATCTATCTTTACACAGATGAGGATGGCGACGTCGATGCAGAAATTTATGAGGAGCCATATTATGGAGAGATAGATTATACAATATCTTACAAAGGCGAGAAAGACGAACCATTTGAATGGCTATTTGTGGATTTCAATCGTCTAAATGCTGTTTGCCAGATGTGTGGACTAAAAGCAGAGAAGGTTTATGAGAATGACCATTATCAATACCTAGTAGAAATTCGTAATGCATAATTCATAATTAGTAATTGTCGACGATTTAGGGTATACGACTTAAAACTCACCAATTTTGTTTAATGGATTAAACAGAATTGGTATGTTTTTATTTGATCGATTGGAAAAAATGCCACAAAACGAATTGAATTATAGAAATAAAACGTAATCTTGTGTCAACTATATTTCGCTGAAAGCCCATTGGGGTGGAAAGAGGGGTATAGGGACATATACATAGAAAGGCGTACCTTTACGCTTTGGTTTTGACGTTACTTGAACTTCGTAACTTCAAAAATACCAGTCAAAAACAAAGCAACGGGAACGCCCCAGAGAGGTGTGTTATACGCTTGCATTAGCTCATGGTGTCTTGTGCTCCGTGTGTTAGTCCATGGCGGACAAGGCAAGATTGCTGCGATTTTTGATGTTGCAAGAAAGAATTCACCTACAATTCTTTTCTTTGATGAGATTGATGCAATGATAAAAGATCGAAGCAAGCACAATAATGTCATTGAGTATTCCGAAGTGAAATTTTTTTAAGCGTATTCGTTCTGCATTGGCGATTTCTGATGATGCTATTCTTAGTATATGAAAAAAATGAGAGATAATAGAGGGGAGGATTCCAACGCATTTATGATAATAATATAACTCATCTTAGCTCCTTGTCTTAAAAAACTTGAATCGTGAAATGACATACAACAGTTTTTTGTTTCCATGACAGAAACTACTATTTATTGGGCACGTTTTCTGTTTCATCATTAACTTGCGAAACTTGAGTTGCTTTTATTCCGAAATCGCTGTTTCCGAAATGGCGGTTTCGGAAACCGTGGTTTCTGGAGATTATAAATTCTCCCCTAATTGTTTGCCCTTTGATGTGCATTGACTATCTTTGCAAGACAAATACAAGACAATAAAAGTGTATCTAAATATGAAAAAAAATATTGCAATCGTAGCAGGTGGCGACCAGTCGGAAGTGGTAGTGTCACTTAAGAGTGCCAAGGGTATCTACTTTTTCATGGACAAGGAGAAGTACAATGTTTATATCGTGACTATCATCGGCACTGAGTGGAATCTTGAACTTAATGATAAGAAATATCCTGTCGACAAGAATGACTTTTCTGCTGTTGTCGACGGTACTAAAATCAAATTTGATTATGCCTACATCACTATCCATGGTACTCCAGGTGAGGATGGTAAACTTCAGGGCTACTTCGAATTGATGAAGATTCCTTACTCTTCTTGCGGCGTGCTTGCATCTGCGTTGACTTACAATAAGTTTACTTGCAACACATATTTGAAGAATTTCGGTATTCCTGTAGCTAAGTCTTTGCGTTTGAGAAGCGAGAGTGACTACACAGATAAGGAGATTATCGACGCTGTCGGATTGCCTTGTTTCGTTAAACCAAACGATGGTGGTAGTAGCTTCGGTGTGACTAAGGTTAAGTCTATTGAGCAGGTTATGCCTGCAGTAAAGAAGGCTTTCGCAGAGGGTTCAGAGACAGTTATTGAGAGCTTCATGCAGGGTACAGAGATCACTTGCGGAATCTATAAGGCAGGTGGCAAGACAACAGTATTCCCAATCACAGAGGTTGTGAGCGAGAATGAGTTCTTTGATTACGACGCTAAGTACAAAGGACAGGTGAAGGAGATCACTCCAGCTCGTATTTCTGAGGAGATTGCTGCTGTAGTACGCAAGCAGACAGAGAGAATCTACAATGTACTAGACGCTCACGGAATCATCCGCGTCGACTATATCATTTCAGCTGACGGAACTGTCAACCTTCTTGAGGTTAACACAACTCCAGGAATGACTCCTACAAGTTTCATTCCTCAGCAGGTAGCTGCCGCAGGTTTGGAAATGAAGGATGTTTTGTCTAACATTATTGAAAATCAGTATAAATAATGGCATTATACCCACAATTGATCATTGACGCACTTACACATGTGCGTTATCCAGGCAACGGAAAGGATGTTGTGTCGTCTGGAATGGTGGAGGATAATATCCGCATCGACGGTAATAAGGTATCTTTCTCTTTGATTTTTGAGAAGGAGAATGATCCGTTTGCAAGATCATTGGTTAAGGCTTGTGAAACTGCAATCTTGACATATGTCGATAAAGATATTGATATCAAAGGCAATATCACATGCAAATATAAGACTGCTGCTCCTAAGAAGGATCCTGATAATCCGTTGCCAGGAGTGAAGAACATCATCGCAGTGTCGTCAGGAAAGGGTGGAGTAGGAAAGAGTACCGTCTCTGCAAACCTTGCTGTTTCGCTTGCAAAAATGGGTTATAAGGTCGGTTTGCTTGACGCGGATATCTTCGGACCTTCAATGCCAAAGATGTTTGGACTTGAGGATGCTCGTCCATACTTGGAGGAGAAGAATGAGCAGGGACGCGAGTTGATCCATCCAGAGGAGAGATACGGAGTGAAGATACTTTCTATTGGATTCTTTGTTAATCCTAACGACGCAGTGTTGTGGCGTGGCGGAATGGCGAGCAATGCGTTGAAACAGTTGATTACAGATGCTAACTGGGGTGAGTTGGATTATTTCGTGTTGGATTTGCCACCGGGCACAAGTGATATTCATTTGACTTTGGTTCAGACACTTGCGTTGACAGGTGCAATTGTAGTCAGCACTCCACAGGAGGTTGCTTTAGCTGACGCGAAGAAAGGTATCAGCATGTTTGTTGGAGAGAAAGTCAATGTGCCTATCATTGGTTTGGTTGAGAACATGGCGTGGTTTACTCCAGCTGAGTTGCCAAATAATAAGTATTACATCTTTGGAAAGGAAGGATGTAAGAAGTTGGCAGAGAGCATGAATGTTGAGTTGCTAGGACAAATACCGATTGTTCAGTCTATTTGTGAGTGTGGCGACAATGGTGCACCAGCAGCGTTGAAAGACGATACAATCACATCTCAGGCATTCATGGATTTGGCATCAAGAGTTGTTGCAAAAGTTGATGAAATCAACGCATCAGGAATTAAAACTCAGCGAGTTATTACGCATAAATAGCAATTAACTTTTTTTATATAGAAAATTTGTTTATCTTTGGAGCGTTGTTAAAAAGCGACAAAGGAAAAAATTTATAAAGGGTATATAAAATGAGAAAGTTAAGAAACTATTTCGTAATGTTGACAGTTGCCATTATGGCATTGTTTGGTTCTTCATGTGGAAGTGATGATAGTGGTGAAGAGGATCTAGGTCCTTTCTTTGAGTACAGCAATCCTGAGACATTCTACGACATCTACAATTCTTACACAGGAGAGAAGGTTTTGATTGACTATCGTGAGAAGTCTAAGTATGACGCTGGTCATTTGACAGGTGCAATCAATATGCCTGCAACAGTATACAATACTTCATCTGATGATGCAGCGTGGTGTAAGGAACTTTTGGCAGCATTCCCAACAAGCACACGTTTGTACTTCTACGGTACTTCATCATTTGAGATGAACAAGACTGTTGCTGGTCGTGCTTCAAGACTTGGTTATGGTAAGGAACATTCGTTTATCTTCACTAAGGGATACGACGGTTTGAAGTCTATTTGGAAGTAAATATTTGCTTTGAAATATAAAAGGGAGGCAGAAATGCTTCCCTTTTTTTGTAATCCTCAATTGTTAAATGGGGTTATGAGAGAATTATACATGAAATAAGTCCCAAGAAAACGGCTACGATAAAAACTATGAGTGATTTATGTAATAAGTCACTTATTTTTTCTTTCCTTTTGTATTTTAAGAAAAGATTAGTCAGACCTACAATTACTAAAGCTAATTCGACAAATGCTGCAAATAAAATGTCAAATATAGCAGACAACCCACCGTCTCCACCAAGGTAGGATGAATGGAATGGCCTAATAAAGAAAAGGGTGATTGGAAAGTTTTTGAAGAAAATGGTATCAATAAACAGTCCAAACCAAGGTGCTGAAGCTAATAAGAATAATAAACACAATAGTTTTTCTTTATAAATGTATTTCATGTTTTAGATTCTTTTTGTCAAATGATTATTTGTAGCCATTAAAAATATAAAGAATAAACTTCTCAAGCAAAAAATACAAGATTGTTTGTGGAGACATGATTCTCAAATTGCGAATTTTACATCATGATGACAAATTGAATGTTTGACTGTTGTTTAGTGCCAGTACAAAATTGACGATTCTGTATTGTGATAAATTGAAATGAAATTATTGCCTTTTGATTTTAAATTGTAAATTTTTAATATGATATTCTTTCAGTCTTTTATGTATTAGAATATATAATAAAGCATGATATTGCCAAAATGTAAGCATAAATAGAAAAATGGTAACTTTGCAAACGTAAATCAAGGACATTTACAGAAAAAGAGATATAAAATATCACATAAAACTGACAAAATATTACAATTATGCAGAAAAGATGGATTATAATGTTCGCTTTCATGCTTATAATTAGCATTTGCGGACTGTTCATTCCTGGAGACGTGGATTTTGGATTCCACATTGAGTTAAGTGAAGATGCTCAATTATTAGCTAACGTAGCTTGGCTAATTACAGCTACAATTTTTGTGTTGATGATGACTCCTGGTCTATCATTCTTCTACGGCGGTATGGTTCGTGAGAAGAACGTGATTTCAACAATGCTTCAGAGCTTCATTGCTATGGGTATCATCAGTGTCCTTTGGGTAGTATTTGGATTCAGCCTTTGTTTCGGACATGATATAGGTGGTGTTATTGGTAATCCATCATCGTATGCTTTCTTTAATAATGTAGGTGGAGCTTGTTCAGATTCTAACTTTGTAGAAGGTCTATCTATTCCTATTGCACTTTTTGCATTGTTTCAGATGAAGTTTGCGATCATCACACCATCATTGATTACAGGATCTTTCGCTGAGAGAGTACGTTTCTCTGGATATTTGTTCTTCATGATCTTCTTCTTTATCTTCGTATATTGTCCATTGGCACACTGTACTTGGCATCCAGAAGGATTGTTTGCAAGCATTCACGTAAAGGACTTTGCCGGAGGTATCGTAGTACACGCATCTTCAGGAGTAGCAGCTTTGGCTGGTGCAATGTTTCTAGGCAAACGTAAGGAGGCTGGTGAGCATCTTCCAGCAAACGTTCCATTCATCCTTCTTGGTGCAGCCATGTTGTGGCTTGGATGGTTCGGCTTCAACGCCGGTTCTTCTCTAGCAGCCGATGGAATGGCAATCAAGGCATTCTTGAATACAAACACTGCATCTGCAGTAGCAATGATCACTTGGATTGTATTCGACTGTCTACGCGGAAGAAAGCCATCTGCAGTTGGTGCAGCAGTTGGTGCAGTAGTTGGCTTGGTTGCAATCACACCGTCTGCAGGATGGGTGTCAGTTGGCGAAAGTGTGTTTATCTCATTCGTGACTACTTTGATCTGTAACTTCGCTGTATATTTCAAGAACAAGAAATCTAACCTTGACGACGCTTTGGATGTATTCCCTACTCACGGTGTAGGAGGTATCGTCGGAACATTGATGACTGGTATCTTTGTTTACAACTATGAGGATCCTGAAGTAAAAGCTGAGTTGAGCCACATTCACTACTTCTTGAACCACTGTATGGTAATGGCTGGCGTGATTGTCTACTCATTCGTTGTTAGTTACGCTCTATACTGGATTACAAACAAGATGATCCCAATGCGTGTAAGTGAGGAGAGCGAGAAGATGGGTCTTGATATGAGCCAGCACGACGAGTCTTACGGATCGAAATCAGTAGAAAGAGAGATAGCTGAGTATTTCGAGCATGAGAATAAGGCATAAGTCTAACGTATTCAATTTTAGTTATAACATACATTTCTGCCATTCGGGTGTTGGTTGTTTGACTGACACCCGATTCTTTTAAATGCCTACGCTTTTCTTATATTTTGTATTTTGCATCTACAGTTTTTAATTTAAATTGCTTATATTTGTAGAAAACAATTTAAAGATGGGATTTTTCAATAAGATTTTCGGAAATAAAGAGCAGGAGCCTGCAAAACAGGAGCCAAAGGCTGCTCCAGTAAATGAGGCTGAAAATAAGCCAGAATCAAATAAAGATACTGAGAAGTTTAATCCGGCTGACAAGTTTGATCCAACAAAAGTCAATAGTGCAGCTGCAGCTAATGTTAATAGTGCAGAACCTGTAGGCAAAGTGGATGAGTCACAGTTTAGATTCAGAAGCAATGATCCTAATCAGAATATTCAGCCTGGACAACAGATGCAGTTGAATCTAAATATGAATTTGGGAACTCCTGTAGAATCAGATGAGAAGCGCACAGAGTTGTTGCAGCAGTGTTTCAAGGGTCCTGAAGGATTGAAACTATTTGCAGAGAACACAATACATGAGAATCTTTTCGTGTTGTCATACATGCAGAATGTGATGATACCAAAGGCTCGTGACATGAAGAAGGAGCAGGATGTAAGAGTATTTAATAATCTTATTGCAATCAACTCAAAGATGATGGTTGCGAAGGTTGCTGCTCAGCCGCAGGTATGGATTACAATATGTAAGACAACAGGATATCCATATGAATTGCAACACGGAGCCTTGGTGCTTCTAACAGATGAGCATAGAGAAGCATTTGTTAAGAAGATGGAAGAAGGACATTATGACGTTGATATCATACCTGTTAAGAGAGAAGAATTGCACTTGTGTATGGATGCTCTTCGTAAGGATGGTTATTTGGCAGTATTTCTTGCCGACGGAATTCGTCCGGCAGCAGCAATCCCAATGGAGGAGTGGCCATCAGCAAAGAAAGATGGAGAGACTGCTAGCCAGAACCCACGTCTTCAGATTGCTATGACAGCTTTCTTCCAGGAAATGCGAAGAGAGAATATAGAGGAGGGTGCTAACATGGATATGCACAATAGAATGTGTGCTTATCTAGAGCGTGAAATGATGGCTGCAATCGTATCGTCTACATATTTGATTCCTACTCGTAAGGATGATAATGGAAATACTGTGTTCCCAGTGATGAATGGTAGTGATAAGTCAACAGCGTTGGCAGTATTTACTGATATCGTTGAGCAGTCGAAGGAATTTGGCGCAGATTGGATGACTACAACTCACTCATATGACAAGGTTGTTGAGATGGTTGAGACTATGAATGCTGACGCATTTATTGTCAATTGTAAAGGAGTTTGTTTGACTGTGACAAAGAAGATAATGGAGCACTTGGCTGTCGTCAAAAAAGAGCTAAGAGAAGAGTATGAGAAGCAGATGGCTCAAGCAGAATCTTCACAGGAAAATGTTGTTAATGTGACAGAGAAAGTTAAAAAAGAGAATGAAGAGGCGTAAAAACGTTTCTGTAATATAAAAAGGACGAATCCGAATGGGTTCGTCCTTTTTTGTTATCGTCAACGTTTTACTTCGTAACTCATGAATGCGAATTTAGTGCCGCATGGACTCCATGAGTTGACGTTCAAAGAACCTTGTCCACCAAATAATTTTACGAGTGTCTGAACGTTCTTTCCATCGTTATCCATCATTCGGATCTCCACGTTTTTGTTTGCGGGATGGTCTCCAGGAGCGACGTCGCCTTCATGATATGAAATGAAGATAACTTTTTTGCCGTCTGGGGAAAGGTGAGCGAACCAGTCGTTCATTCCGTCGTCTGTCATTTGTGTTTGCTCAGATCCATCGGCTTTCATTCTCCATATATGCATCAAACCGCTTCTTACGGAATTGAACCAGATGTATTTGCCGCAAGGGCTGTATTCTGGACCATCGTCAAGTCCACATGTGTCTGTCAACTGAGTCTCCAACCCTCCGTTTACGGGGATTGTGTAGATGTCGTATTGTCCATTTCTTTCTGCACAATAGGCTAGAGTAGAACCGTCGGGACTCCATCCATGAAGATAACTTGGTGCGATTGGAGTGACAAGAGTAGGAGTTCCTCCTTCAATTGGGAATGTGTAGATGCGACTTTCCCCATCTTCACGAGTATGGTGGCTTACGGCGACGCGTTTTCCATCAGGAGAAAGTACATGGTCGTTGTTACAGTGGTTGCAATACTGACTGTCTATCATTGTTGAAATTCTGCTCTCAATGTTGAAATGATAAAGGCGTCCAAGACTGTTGTAAACAAGATTCTTGCCGTTGCTTTCCCAGTTTGGGGCTTCTGCAAGAGCGTCTATGACAGCGACAGCTTCGTATGTCCCCGTCTTCAAATCAAAAATATTTAGAATGCTTTTTACGTTGCGATTTTCAATCGGTTTTTGAGTCTTTAGTGTTTTCATAAAATGCTTGTTTATTTTTGAGCAAAAGTAATAAAAAAAGCCAAACTGGGATGCAGTTTGGCTTTGAATATGTGTTGTTGAGGTTATTTCACACGTTTTGCGATATCTGATGCGATAGCCTCAAATTCCTCTTTGCTAAGCTCCATTTTAGGGTTAGAGAATAGCATGTCTTTTTCGCTGTTCATAGGAACAAGGTGGATATGCACGTGAGGCACTTCCATACCCAATACAGTGACACCGACACGTTTGCAGTTTGTGCTCTCCTTGATAGCAGCAGCGATTTTCTTAGCTGCCATTTGAAGACCTGCGTATGTAGTGTCGTCAAGATTGAAGATATAATCCTCTTCTTTTTTAGGAATCACAAGAGTATGGCCCTTCTGAAGTGGATTGATGTCAAGGAATGCGAAATAGTTCTCGTCCTCGTATATCTTGTAGCAAGGGATTTCTCCGTTGATGATTCTTGTGAAAATTGTAGCCATTAGATTGAGATGCTAAGGATTTCAAACGACATTTTAGCAGCAGGAGTTACAACTTCAACGATGTCTCCAACCTTCTTTCCAAGCAAGGCTTGTGCGATAGGTGTTGTAGAAGAGATCTTGAATTCCTTAAGGTTAGCCTCGTTCTCAGACACGATAGTGTAGCACATCTTGGCATTTGTCTTAGTATTCTTGATTTCAACCTTATTAAGGATATGGACAGCACTAGTGTCGATCTTAGACATGTCCACAACTTTTGAGTTAAGAATCTTCTCTTTAAGCATAGCAATTTCGCCTTCAAGTAGACCCTGAGCCTCTTTTGCGGCATCGTACTCAGCATTTTCGCTTAGGTCACCTTTATCTCTTGCCTCAGCAATTTGAGCTGAAATTCTTGGACGCTCCACTGTTTCAAGGCGGTGTAGCTCCTCTTGCATTTTCTGCAAGCCCTCTTTACTAACGTAAGATACAGCCATAATTTTATTTAATTTGGTATTATATTTAAGTTTATAAAAAACACAATAAAAAAGAATCTCGACCATAAGCCGAAACTCTCATTGTTTATAATTCCTACGGGTACAAAGATACCCTACTTTTTTGATATAACAAAACTATTTGTGGAAAACACAAATAAAAAACAGACGGAACAAAAAGTTGCTCCGTCTGATATATTGTGAAATAAAGAATTCTTACTTCTTTGCTAAGAATGCCTTTACGTCGTCGTTGTGAACCATAGTCTCTTCGAATACGTAAGCACCGTTCTTTGGCGACTTAACCATCTTGATGACCTTTGCGTATGAACGACCTTCACCTGTCTGCAATGATGCAACCGCTTTCTTTGCCATAGTAGCTTATTATTTAATTTCTTTGTGAATAGTATAACGCTTAAGAATAGGATTGTACTTCTTCAACTCCAAACGCTCTGGAGTGTTCTTTCTATTCTTTGTTGTGATGTAACGAGAAGTTCCTGGCATTCCGCTATCCTTGTGCTCAGTACACTCCAAAATCACCTGTACTCTATTCTCTTTACTTTTCTTTGCCATTGTCTAAACCTCCCGATTAAAATAGACCTTTCTGAGCTGCCTCAACTAGTGCAGCATCAATACCTTTCTTGTTAATTGTACGCAATGCTTTTGCAGACACCTTAAGCTCAATCCAGCAACCCTGCTCTGGCCAGTAGAACTTCTTTGTCTTCAAATTTACGTTGAACAATCTCTTTGTTCTTCTCTTTGAGTGAGATACGTTGTTACCGTTCTGCGCTTGCTTTCCGGTAAGCTGACAAACCTTAGACATTTTTGTTTAACTTTTTTGTTATTGCTTACAGAATATATTCAAGGAGGAGTGTCTGAATCTTTCTCTCGAAAGTAGCGTAACTATCAGAGTCCACCAAAGAAACAATTCATTTATAATCTGCTTGTGAATGCCCTCACGTATAGGCTATATCACAAATTCGGTGCAAAAATATAAAAAAGTTTTTAACAAACAATCTCTAAAAGCATAAAAATGGCTGATTTTGTGGCTTTTTCTATTATTTCTTCTCTGTTGCCGTCAAAATTCCATCTTTTGCTGACGGTTCTTTTGCCATCACTGGCGGCCATCCATACAGTACCGACTGGTTTTTCCTCACTTCCTCCGCCTGGACCTGCTATTCCGGATGTGGCGACACTGAAGTTGCTGCCGATAGCTTTGCATGCACCTATGGCCATAGATTCCACAACAGCCTGACTTACGGCTCCGTATTGGTCTAGATCTTCTTTCTTGACTCCTAACACATTCATCTTGACTTCGTTTGCATATGATACTATGCCGCCAAGAAAATATTGTGAACTGCCGGCGAGTAGAGTGATGTTGTGGGCAATATTGCCACCTGTGCAACTCTCCGCTGTGGCTATAGTCTTGCCATTTGCGATAAGTTTTTGTGCCAATATTTCAACCAACTCTCTTGTACTTTTGTTGTCAATATTTAGTTCCATAACTTTCAATGATTGCTAATATATTGCAAAAATAGACCTTATTCTTTGCTATACATAATCAAAGTAGAAATAATTTTTTATATTTGCATCGTAAATCACTATGCAATATATAGCGTACTAATGAAAAACAGTTCTTCTATTATAATGAAATTAGTCATCGCGGCGGCCTTATTGGTGTCGTGTTGCACTGATGTATTTTCTCAGAAGAACATGATTTTCAAGTTTTCCAACGACCTGATGGTTGGAAAAGATTTCTTGGGACATAAAAGTGATTGGACATTCGCCTCAGAGTACGCCGTTGAACTTCCTTTGCTCGGCGACTGGAATCAGGATTATACATGGAATTTCCCAACTGTCGGTTTTGCTGTCACTCCATTCTATACAATATTTCCGGATAGTGTGTCTCCATTGATCAAAGATGGAACAATTGCTGAGTGGACAGTCGCGTCGTACGCTTATCTAAAGTGGCCTTTTGTTCATACTTCCCGTTTTGCAGCTAATTTGAAACTAGGTTCAGGTTTTGCACTTTATCCAGTGGGACTTTTCAAGAAAGATAATTGGCAGACAACTGATGCATTCTCCGTAATGTCTAAGAATATTGTTGGACTGTATAATGGAGGATTGGATTTCAATATCCGTCTTGGAAAAGCATATGGTAGAAAATTATATCAGTGGGAGATTGCGTTTGGTGGTGATGCTTTTGTGATGAGTTCGTTTGCGATAAACAGACGAGCTGAAGATAAGGCGATGTGGGATGTGTATCTAGGAGCTAAATATACACCAAATGTGTGGGCTCTTCCGATGAAGAACAAGGCAGAAAAGAAACCGAAAATTTTGGCGTTGGAATTTGAGTTGACTGGAGGTGTCAATCAACTTGATATAAATGACGGCAGTCACTACTATCCTGACGGTACTTTCTGTGCACGTGCAGTATTACCTCTATCAAATGCTTATAGAATCGGTTTGTTCTCTGACTATTTCTTCAACAGTATCTATAACGGCAAAGACAGAGAGATCAACCGTCGATATAATTTTATAGATGAGGATAAATACAAGAATAAACATCGTGTAGGTGTTGGTTTATCTAACGACATCACTTTCTATCATTTCTTGGTTGGTGCGGAATTGGGATTCTATGTATATAAACCATGGAAAGTTCCGGCTGAGGATGATCAGGGAGAACCTAACAAGTATTATAAACTTGAGAATCTAATGTATCAGAAGCTCACTACAAAATACTATTTTAGCGAGCATTGGTATGGAGTGGGTAGAGTAAAGACGCATCTAACAAGATTTGAAGATGTGGAGATGGGTATTGGTTTCACAATTCCAGATTTCGGATCTCGTCTAAAGAGTAATCCATTTAAACGTCTAAAGAATCCTTTCAAACGTAAGGAGGATTATACAGAGGAGAAGATTCAGGGCGAACGTAATCGTTACTATTCTCCAAGAAAGTGGGAGCATCCTAGCAAGAAGTATCAAAAGAAGAAGAATAAGGCAAAAAGCCGCGGTACAAAGGGAAGTGAAGCTTCTGGTGTGACTGATCTAGAGTAATAATGTGATATATAAATGAAAGCCTTTTCGGAAACGGAAAGGCTTTTTTATAACTGTTATATTTATATGATATCAGACAATATCTGTACCATTTAATATAAGGAGAGGCAAAGCGTAAGATGATAATTTTATTAGGCAATTATATGCGGTTGTCCAAACTCGCTTATTTTTAAGACGCTCGT
Source organism: Paludibacteraceae bacterium (assembly GCA_045641065.1). GTDB lineage: Bacteria > Bacteroidota > Bacteroidia > Bacteroidales > Paludibacteraceae > UBA1723. The sequence goes on from JAZUGF010000110.1 coordinate 42,690, forward strand.
CCTTCGGGCTCGCGTTGGAGAGTGGGGTTAGGGCCCAAATAATAAAAACTGGCCCTTAACAATCCTCATTTTGGAAAACAGCTATATAATCTCCTAAATAAAACGCCTTGACAGATAATTCTGTCAAGGCGTTTTCGTTATCGTTATTTTTTCAGGATGTTTTGTCTGTACTCCTTAGGGGAGATTCCTACACTCTCTTTGAAGAATTTACCAAAGAAACTTTGGCTTGTGAAGTTGAAGTGGAATGCAATCTCCTTGATTGGCATGTTCGGATTTGATAGATAATGTTTGATCTCTTCAATCACAACCTGCTCGATCCACTGCTTGGGAGTCTTGCCACTTTCACTCTTGATCATCGTAGAGAAATAACGTTTGGAAAGACCGATTTGAGACGCATAAAACTCCACGCTTCTCTCCTTTATATAATTGTGGAAAAGAAGCACTAAGAAGCGTTTTAAGATGTCTGAACTTCTGTTGAAATTCGCACTTCTGTTTTCTGTTTCACTTCTGTAGATGCTGTAAAGGTGGAGAATATAGTAGCAGACGGAATTGACAAGAGAGTCTTTCAACTTTTTTGTGTATTCTGTTTCTGACTGCGTCGTCTCCTTGAATACATCAATTGCACTTTTTACGAACTGTGACAGTGTATTCAATTGCTCCTGTGCTAAGTGTAGGGTAGGGTTGGAACGAAGATAGATTAGTTTCTCAACGTTGAATACTGAGTAGATAGTACGTTGCAAACGGTCGTCAGTAGATCCCAAAAGTAGTCCACTCAAGTCGTGGGAATAGTCGATCAATGAGACGTTTCTTCCTGGCGTATAGATGCAGACATCACCTTTGAAGAGCTCGAAAGACACTCCTTCGATCATGATTCTTAATCTTCCATTGTCGCAGATGAAGAGATAATACTTATTCTTCGAAATCTCGAATGTAAGATCTTCAACCAAATGAAGGTTGTCTGAACTTATCTTCTTAAAAACTATATCTAAATCTTCGTTATTTTTCATACTCCCTGAGTTTTAATAAAGCAGGTGGACTTGCAGAAGCCCACCTGCTTTGATATACATTAGATAGTACGTTCGATGTTCCAAACGAATGCTCTCACACCAAGTTCCTCGCTTCTCTTGTCAAGTTTCTTGATTAGTGTTAACAATTCGTCGACGCGATCGTCTTCTACCACCGTCATGATGGCTGAGTTCATATCTGGCCATGTATGCGAACCACGGTGAGGATTACCTCCGTAAGTGCCTCGTCCCTGAACCTCCTCAAACAGTGTGAAACCGTTGATGTTTAGTGTGTCCAACACGAACTCCACTTTTTCAGTGTTAGCCTGATTGAATACTATGAATACTGATTTCATGTCTTTCTCAATTTTCGTTTAACCTATACGAACTGGCTCGTCTTCGTCTGAGAAACCACCTTCACCTCTGTGAATAGAACCCTTCACTGCTTTGGTGTTTGGTCCGGCGATTTCGTCGCTGTTTACGTCGATATCCATGAAGATAAACTGGTTACGTACCTCCTTCTGAAGGTCACGCTCTCCGTGGCGGCTCATGATACCGTATAGTACTGGCACAACGATTAGTGTTACCAATGTTGATACACAGATACCACCGATTACAACGATACCCATTGATACCCACATCTCAGATCCTTCAGCCTTACTCAATGTCATTGGAATCATACCCAATACAGTTGTTGCGGCTGTCATCAATACAGGACGTAGACGGCTCTGACCTGACAATGCGATAGCCTCGTTAAGCTCGTATCCACGGTCACGCATCAAGTCAATGTAGTCCACGAGCACGATACCGTTCTTTACTACGATACCCACCAACATGATGATACCAAGCATACCGATCATATCCAAGTATGTGTTTGTGACAAGCAATGCGATGATAGTTCCTGAGATTGCGAATGGTACGGCCATCATGATCATGAATGGCTTAGCAAGTGACTCAAACTGTGATGCCATAACCACATATACAAGGAAGACGATTAGAGCCAATAGCATACCCATATCCTGGAATGACTCCTGCTGGTCTTCGTATGCACCACCCAACATAACTGTACATCCTGTTGGAATTTCTGATTTGTCAACCACTTTCTGAATATCAACAGCAAGCTCTCCTAGAGAAGTGTTGAATGGAGTAACCTTCATTGTCAAACAACGCTGACGGCTCTTACGCTCAATCTGTGGTGGAGACCAGAACTCTTCAACTTTGGCAATCTCACTAAGTTTAACATTGCCTCTCACTGTTGGAATAGAAAGGTCGTTGACCAATGATAGTGAGTTACGGTTCTCCTCCTTCAAACGAACAAGGATGCTATACTCATCACCGTCTTCCTTAAGAAGTCCTGCATTCATACCATTTATACGGTTACGAACGTAAGATGATATTGTTGCTGAAGTAAGGCCAAGTTTAGATGCCTTCTCTTTGTCAACGATGATTTTAAGTTCAGGACGGTCTTTCTCACGGCTGATATCAACGTCACGTGCACCTGATACGTTCTTCTCGATTAGATCCTTTAGCTCGTAAGCGTATTTGCTTGTGGCGTCAAACTCATATCCGTAGATTTCGATGTCGACAGTCTGTCCGCCTCCTCCACCGAAACCACCTTGGTTTTCTGCCTTGTAAGTGATGATCTCAGGATATTTAGCAAGAATCTGACGTAGTTTCTCTGCAATCTCGTCGATAGTTACGGAACGCTCTCCCTTACGAGTACAGATTACACGCATCTCAATCTTGTTGTTTGTTGTAGATGTAAACAATGCTCCAAGACCAGCCTGGTCGTTTGATCCACATGTTGTATTGATTAGACGGATTTCCTCTGGGAATGCAGCCATGAAATCGTGCTCAATTTTACGAGCAATCTTGGCTGTCTCTTCTACTCGGTTACCCTGCTGCAACTCAACCTTAACTGACAAACGTCCGTTATCTTGGTTAGAGATAAAGTTTGTACCGATCATTCCTGTTAGCATCGGAGTAAGTGAGATTGCGAAGAATGCTATAGCTCCAAGCATTGTGATCTTCTTGTGTGTCAAACACCAACGAAGTACGTTTGCGTAGAATGCATCTACCTTATCAAGGGCTCTAACCACTGTTCTCTGGTACCATCCCTCTTTAACCTCTTCTTCAACAAGCTGACCGTTCTCGATATGAACAGGTTTGTTCTTCAACAATTTTGAACAAAGCATTGGAGTCAATGAAATGGCGACGGCAGTTGATGTACAACAACAGATTGTCACGATCCAACCAAGCTCCTTAAACATGATACCTGCGATACCAGTTACCATTGTTAGTGGCACGAATACAGCACAGATAACGAGTGTAGTTGCGATAACGGATACCCACACCTCATTTGTTGCGTAGATAGAAGCCTCACGTGGTGAACTTCCTCTCTGAATATGAGTTGAGATGTTCTCAAGTACCACAATCGCGTCATCCACCACCATTCCGACTGCGATTGTCAATGAACATAGTGAGATGATGTTGATTGAACTGTCTGCACCCAACAAATAAATGAAGGATACGAGCAATGAGATTGGGATTGTGATTCCGACGATGATTGCCGCTCTCCATTTTCCAAGGAAGAACAATACGACAAGAACTACGAATACCAACGCGTACATGATTGATTCCTCAAGTGAGTTGATCGCATTTACGATATCTCTTGAAGAGTCGTAAAGTAGGTTGAACTGAACATCCTTAGGAAGGACTTTCTTGATTTTCTCAACCTCTTTCTTGATATCTGTACAGATCTGTACTGTGTTACCACCAGTCTGCTTTGTGACGATCAAACGTACACCATCCTGTCCGCTGACTTTCTCCTCCAAGCAAAGATCTTTGATTGTATCCTTCACAGTAGCGATATCGCGGATGTAGATGGTTTTGCCGTCTGCAGTAGTTGTGACAACGATATTCTCGATCTCAGCACTTTCTGTATACTCACTTCTTACCTCAAGCTCATACTGCTCTTTGTTCATCTTTACAGTACCACTTGAAAGGTTAAGGTTGTTGCTTGCTACAGCCTGTCCAACCTGCTCCAATGAAAGTGCATATGCGTCAAGCTTGTTCTGGTCGATATCCACGTATACGCGACGCTCTGGCTCACCACTTAATGTGATGTTACCGATTTGGTCAACGTGGTTAAGCTGTGGAACTACTACGTCATTAAGGATTTTCTCAAGTCCTGGGTAAGACTCGTTTGCCTGGATCATATACTGGATGATAGGCATTGAACTTGTAGAGAACTTGATTACAAGTGGTGTACTTGCACCTTCAGGAAGGTTATCCTTAACCATATCCACGAATGAACGAATATCGTTCACTGCTTCATCAAGTTTTGATCCCCACTCAAACTCCATGGCAACAAGAGATATGTTATCCTTACTTGTTGATGTCAAAGTTTTTAGTCCATCCACTGAGTTTAGGGTGTTCTCCATAACCTTTGTCACGTTGGTCTCCACCTCACTGGCGTTGGCACCAGCGTATGTGGTCATTACGCAGACAAATGGAGGCTCCATCTCCGGGAACTGGTCGATAGGTAGTTTCTTGAATGAGAAAATACCTAACACCATCACCGCAATGAAGATGAGCGACGTTGTTATCGGCTTGTCAATAGCCGTTTTGAATATACTCATAGCTGAATAAGTAGCTTAATTAGTCGTTAACGATTTTAATTTCACTTCCGTCTACCAAACGTCCCTGACCTGATGTTACGATGATATCACCTGGCTTAACCTCGTCTGAGATAATCTCAACCATGTCGTCAAATCTGTCTCCAAGAACAACGTCTACTCTCTTAGCTGTACCATCTGGCTGTGCTAGGAACATGTAACGGTTGTTAGAACCTACAAGTTTAAGAACAGACATGTATGGTACAAGCTTTGTGTCTGCCTTGCCCACACCGATAGTAGTCTTAACGTACATACCTGGACGAAGTGTGTTAGCTCCGTTAGGCAACTTTACTTTTACCTGGAATGTGTGAGTTGATGCGTCAACTGTTGGGTAAACGACGTCGATGATACCAGTAAATTCTTTACCTGGGTAGATGTCAGAAGTAAAAATCATCTTCTGCCCCTTCTTGATAGCAGGGATATAAGACTCAGGAATTGCAACCAATGCCTTAAGTACGTTAACCTGCTTGATTGTATAGATAGGACGAGCACCATTGTAAAGCTCACCGCTCTCATAATTCTTCTCAGCAATCACACCTGTGCATTCAGCCTTGAAGTATGTATTCTTCTGAAGGAAGTCAAGGTTCTGCTTTGCCTGATCCATCTGAAGCTTAAGAGCATCGTACTGCTGCTGAGTTGTATTACCACCAGCAAGAAGTGCCTCCATACGCTGCATCTCTGTTGATACGTTTGCGTAAGCAAGTTTAGCCTGGTTTAGCTGAGTCTGATCCATGCGGACAACAACCTCACCTGCACTTACTCTGTCGCCGATCTCCTTGTTGATCTTCTCAATGATACCAGTCACAGATGGAGATACAGCTACAGTCTCCCAACCGTCAAGGACAGCTGTACATTGCAACTTGCGCTCGATCTGACGCTTTTCAACTAAACCTGTGCGTACAAGCTGAGCTTCTACAGAGTCAACTGCAGCAGTTGCCTCTCCTGTTGCTTTTGCGTCGTCCTTTTTGCCACATGATGAAAGTGCTATCATGCCGGCTGCTAAGAAAATGAGTGATTTTCTGTACATAATTTATATATCTTTTTTGTTTTTACTTGTTAAGGAGCTTCTTAAGATCGATGTTTGCGTTTACCATTTCAAGCACAGAGTTGATGTAATCAGTCTGAGCGGAAGTCAAGTTCATGTTCGAATTAGTGACATCCATACTTGATGCACGGCCATGTTTGAATTTCTCACTGTAACTGTTAAACAATGAGTTCATCACCTTAATATTGTTTTTCTGTACGTTGTAGTTTTCGTAAGCAGATGTCAAATTGAACTTCAATTGTTTTTCCTGAACTTTAAGAGCGATTTCTGTGTTTTCAACTGTGTTCGCCTGTTCCATCTGTGCTATTTTTGCCTCCTTTACAGCACAAGTTCTTTTCCCAGATGAGAAAATAGGCACATTCACAGTGGCAACAAATGTGTTTTTTGGTGACATGTCAAAGACCATGTCGTCTGTGAAGTAGTGCTTATGTGTGTTTTGGTAGGCAACACCCAAAGTAGGGAAGAAAGCTGCAACAGCCATCTGCTTCTGCTTGTCTGTGATCGCTGAACTTTTTGTCAACATCTGGTAATCAAGATTCTGGTTCAAATCAAGATTTGAATTTGTTAGTTCAAGAATAGAACCTTCATTGACAATTTCTTCAAAGCTCTGAGTAAGAGTTATTTCAGCATCGCTATCAGCACCGATGCTGAGAATCAATGTGTTGTGAAGAGCTTCTATTGAACGTTTTAATGAGTTAAGTGAGTTGTTGATTGATGCGACCTTTATTTCGATTTGATTAGCGTCGTTTTGTTCAGCGGCACCTACTTTGACTGCATTGTCAATCATTGATTTCAGTTTGGATAGGTCGTCAACACTTGTTTGAAGAAGACGGCTCATCTCCTGATATGCAAGAATCATAGTGTAGAATTTTTCTACGCTGTATTTAGTTTCTTGTTGTGTTTTAATAACATTGATTTCTTTAATCTCTTTTGCCATACGCTGCATTTGAGCTCCAATGATACCTTGAGCAGAAAGACCGGCAGATGCTTGGAATCCAAGTTGACCATATGGTGGCATGCTTATAGGTTGTCCCATAAGATTCATTTTCTCACCAAACATGTTGTAATATCCTAGTGTACCGTCGATATTAAGCAACATTTGAGCGATAGTCTGCCAACGCTGCATCTCTGCTTTTTGAACGTCAAGAGATGCATTCTTAAGTTCACGGTTGTGCTCAAGTGCGTAGTTGATTGCATCGTTAAGCGACAAACTCATCTTTTTGTCGTTCTGCTGCGTGTTTGTTGCAGTCTGTTGCGTGCTTTCTGTGCCCTGAGCCACGATTTCTGGAGTGGCACTAAGCATTGCGATTAATGCTGCGGCTGAAAGTGAGATTCGTTTCATATTTTGATATTCTTTTTTATTTCTGTTAAAAAATTGTCTTGAAGTTTTTTTGCTCATTTGCAATCCAAGAGTCTATCACCTTCTTTCCGTATTCAGTTGCGATTCCTCGCATGAATATTTTCCAGGAAGTGCTGTAAACTTCAAAAAATGATTGTCTTGAATAGTCAAAGAAATCTTGTTTTGCGATTGCTCTCAATTGTAACACAAGAAGTCTCGACATGATATCTGGCTTTAGACCAGGATCAATTTCTGGTAATCTGCCGTCTTTTGCAGCTTGTCCTTCCGTTAATAGACGCTCGAAATATTCCAACTGAAGTTCCTTATTCTCTTTCTTGTTTGGTTCGCATTGGGCGTTTTTCTTTACCTCATCCAAAAAAGACTTATGAGAGTTGTGGACATGTCTGATGAAGATTTCATTCAAACTAAGAATACGTTCGAATGTAGAGCTGTAGTCTTTGTTGACAACAGTCTCAAACTGCTCTTTTAGTTGATTCGCGTAATTCTTGCAACAAAGTTTGATGAGTTCGTCGCGACTTTGTACTGTTTCGTAAAGAGTTCGTTTTGATATGCCAAGGGCAGAGGAAATGTCATCCATTTTGACTTCCTTTATACCATGACGCTCAAATAACTTGGTAGATGTATCAATTATTGAATCTATCAAACTCATATTCTAGTGACTTTAAATCTCTTTATAAATACGATGCAAATTTATCTCAGAAAACTCAAAAAAGAAAATAAGTTTTCAAAATAATCGTGTAAAAAATGATTTTTAACAATTTTTAAACATTCGTATTTTTCAATTATTTGAGAGTAGTCTAGAAACGAATATGATTTATTGTTATTAATATGACTATGTTAGAAATACAAATAATATGATGTCATTAAAAAAAATAATGGTAGAATAAGTGTTACTATTTAACGTAAAAAGATGGAAGGAAAATATATAGAAAGGTAAAAAAATGTTATAATTTTATAAATTACTCTAAAAAAGTTATACATTTGTGGGCAGAAAATAAAAACGTATAAATTTCATTCTACACGAAAAGATGAAAAAGATTGTAACTTTAGCGTGTGCAGCAATTACAAGCGTTTCTGCTGCAACAGCTCAGACAGAGTCTAACCAGTGGGCAATTGGTGTCTATGGTGGTTTGACAGAGTATGAAGGAGAGCTTGCAAGCAACATGATGGGTATCCTAAAGGAGAACTATAGCTTCTACGGACATGGTGCGGTTTCAGTAAACCGTTTCTTGAACAAGCGTTGGGATGTAGCATTCTTCGGATCTTATGGTTTGCTAGGAGCAAAGAAAGAGGGTATTTCTTATGACAATGAGAATAGCAAGAGCTCTCTAGTTCTTGGTTCAAATGCAAGTAATTTGGCAGAAATGAAGATGAAGGAAGTATACGGTGATTTGACTGCTGCTTTCAAGTTCATCACTAAGGATTCTTGCCGTTTCAATCCATATATTTTCGCCGGAGTTGGTTACCGTTATTTGATGGCAAAGGATGCTGATAAGTATATTGGTAAGGAAGGTGGCGACGTTGCTATCGTTGGTGGTATCGGATGTGACTACAGAATCACAGACCGTGTTGCTTTGTCTTACACAGCTCGTTATGGTTACACACTAGGAGATGATAAGGATCAGTTCGTTATCAAGGGTGTTAACGATCAGCAGTTGATGCACAGCCTAGGTTTGAAGTTTGCATTCGGATCTCCTAAGGATTCAGATAAGGACGGTGTTGAGGATAAACTTGACCAGTGTCCTAACACTCCACTTGGTGTAAGTGTTGACGCTAACGGTTGCCCTCTAGATGATGATAAGGATGGTGTTCCAAACTATCTAGATAAGTGCCCTGGTACTCCAGCAGGTGTTCAGGTTGACTCACTTGGTTGCCCAATTGATACAGACGGTGACGGTGTGGCAGATTACCTTGACAAGTGTCCTGATACTCCAAAGGAGGCAGAGGTTGATGAGAACGGATGTCCAAAGGATACAGATGGTGACGGTGTTCCTGATTACCTAGATAAGTGTCCTGGTTCTCCAGCTGCTGCTAAGGGATTTGTAGATGAGAACGGTTGCCCTACAGATAAGGATGGTGACGGCGTTTATGACTTCGAGGATAAGTGTCCTGAGACTCCAGGTATCAAGGAGAACAAGGGATGTCCTGAGGTTAAGGCTGAGGTTAAGCAGTTGTTCAAGAAGGCTCTTAATGGTGTTCAGTTCGAGACAGGTAAGGCTAAGATCAAGGGTAAGACTTCATTCGCAATCCTTGACGACGTAGTTAAGGTTATGCAGGAGAACCCAGCATATAAGTTGAATATCGGTGGACACACAGATAACGTAGGTGATCCAGTTAAGAATATGGCTCTATCTAAGGATCGTGCCGCTTCAGTAAGAGCTTACCTAGTTGAGAAGGGTGTTGACGAGTCACGTTTGTCTGCAGCAGGTTACGGTGACACAGTTCCAGTAGCTGACAATAAGACAGCTAAGGGTCGTGCTCAGAACCGTCGCGTTGCATTCGAGGTTGAGTTCTAATCAGAATATTCAATAAGACATAGAGAAAGAATCGCTTCGGCGGTTCTTTCTCTTTTTTTTGATTACATTTTAGTTATTTGTAGTATATGATAGAAGATTCAGATGATATATTGATTTGGGGCGTGATTCCAGAGCAAGAAAAAGATCATGAAACAGAATCGGAATCAAATGATGTAAAAGACATCATGGTTGATTCTGAAGATTGTTCCATGCCTTCTGATTCTGAAGTTGCTGAAATAGATGACAATATTTTGGATATAGAAGAATCCGATAATTCTGTCTACGAAAAGAAATATTATAAGATAAGTGAGGTGGAATCGTTAATAGGAGAGTCGCAGTCAACAATTCGTTTTTGGGAAGATTCATTTTCTGAATTAGGAAAAAACTTCTGTAGCCAACGCTCCCGTGGAGGCACAAGAAAATTTACTAAAGAAAATATAGAGAATCTTAAGTTGTTAAAAGTGTTGCTTAGAGATCGTCGTCTTACAATAGAGGGGGCGATTGTTGAAATTAAGAGCGAAAAGAAAAGAAATGCTAAAGAGAGAGCCTTGATTCTTTTGAATGAAACAAAGGAAGAATTAAACAATCTCATTGATGCGTATAATTACATTCTTCATACAAAATGTTAACCATTAGTTTGGATTCACTAATGATTTGTCTAAACATTTTCCTAGTTCGTGGAATTTTTGTATATTTAAATTCGTAAATTTTTGTTTTTGTTCAGTTGATTAGATACATTTGTAGCTTTACAATTTTAATAGGGAAGGAAAATAACATGATGATATTAAAAAAACTTACAACTATTATGCTGTTGGCCGCATCTTTAGGGGTGTCGGCAACTGTTAAGATTAACGAGATTATGCCATGTAATATCTCTTCTTACATGGATGGTCATACGTTTAATTTCCCTGCATGGGTAGAATTTTATAATGATGGAGATCCAGTAGACCTTAAAGGGGCTACTGTTACTGCATATAAGGAGTCTGGTAAGGTAGATTGGACTGGAGAATTCAAGGAAAGTCATAAAATCCCAGAAGGTTATAGTATTCTTGCTTTTGATGGAGATACAGAGGTAAAGGCTTATACTACAACATTGTTGGGTAGTTTCCCAAAAAAATTGGAGTATAAAGCAGGCAAATTGGAGTTTGTTCTAGCTAATGGAACAAAGTTTTCAATTGTACACCCTCTTCAATTACCTGATGTTTCGTATGGAGACGGAGGTTATATGGAGCCTACTCCAGGAAAGAAAAATACAAAGGCTTATGCGACTCGTGTCCCAACTCCAAAATTTGGTACAAAGCCAGGATTCTATTTTGGTTCAGAAGCAAAGGAGATTTCTTTGACTTGTGATGTGGTGGGAGCTGTAATTTATTATACAACAGATGGTTCCACACCAGATGAGGAGAGTAAGTTGTATGAAGGTCCATTTGAGATACATACTAATCATCCGATTAGAGCAAAGGCATATGTTGACGGAATGTTGGCAAGTGACGTCTTGACAGGTACATTCATAATGGAGTCTCCATATTCAGATCGTTGTACTGGAGATGACCTTCCTGTTGTTTGTATTTGTACAGATGATGTCTTCTTGAATGATGATGAAATAGGAATCTGTGTAAGGGGAACAAATGGTGTTGCTGGAGCATCTGGTTGTGTGGAGGAAAGAGCAAACTATAATAGAGACTGGAGCAGACCTGCGTTTTTCGAATACTTTGAAGGCGGAGAATTGAAATGTAACCAGAAAATTGAGATTGGAGTAACAGGTGGATGCTCGCGTCAGAATTCATATAAAACAAAAAGTATGAAGATGAAGGCATCAAAGAAGACTGGAAACAACCGTCTTGGTTATACAAAGTTCTTCAAGGAGAAGTCTTTTAAGGAGATGAAGAGTGTTCAGATCCGTAATGGAGGTAACGCATATGGTTCTTTGAGATGTCGTGATGGATTCATGCAGTCGTTAGGAAAGGGATTGGGCATAGATTATCAGGGATATCAGCCTGTCGCTTACTATCTTAACGGAAAGTACCAAGGTTTGATGGGCCTACGTGAGCGTACAAACGAGGATTTCGTTTTTCATAATTATGGATTGGAAGAGGATGAAATTGACCTAGTGTCTATAAAGACAGACAAACTTACGGCGGTTACAGGTACTCTAGACGCATACAATGAGATGATCTCTTACGTTGAAAATCATTATGCAGATAGTGATTTCTATGAGCAGTTGTCAAGAAGAATGGATATTGATGAGTATATCCATTGGCAGATTTTGGAACAGTTTGTAGTAAATACAGATTGGCCAGGTAACAACACTAAGATTTGGAGAAAGAGAAACGGAGGTAAGTTCCGTTGGATTGTATATGATACAGATTTCGGATACGGAATGTACGACGGTTGGGGTCCTAACTATTGCAGTCCAGATTTGAATATGATGGATTTTGCAATGGGTATTGGAGAAGCTGTCAACTGGGCAAATGGATCTTCTGCTGGAGGTGGATATAAATTTGATGACGCTTCGAAGTGGAAAACAACACTTTTCTATCATTGTATGCAGAATGAGGATTTCAAGATTCGTTTTTTGACAGAGTTCTTAAAACAGCTTGATACTCGTTTCACTGAGGAAAAGATCATGGCAAAGTGGGATTCTATCTCAACATTAGTAAAGAAAGATTTTTGTTCAACAAAAGATCTTGGTAGTATTGATGATTACACTAATGGAATAAAGTCATTTACAAATACAAGATGCCGTAAGGTTAGAGAACAATTGATCAGCAAGATAGGAAATGCAGATTCGAAAGTCAAGTTTGATTTCAAAGTTGTACTTCCTGAAGAATTGTCTTCGGTTGATTATTTGTTCAACAAGGAATCTATGGATGAGGATTCCTACAGCACAAACGTTTATCTTGGACAGAAAGTCAAGATTGAGCCGTTGTTGCCAGCAGGTTACAGAGTTCAGAAGTGGCATTTGTCAGATTCTCTAGTTGATACAAAAGATTTGCTTACAAAGGCAACCGAGTGGACTTATTATTATGACAGTGTTATGCCAGCTAAGAATTGGATGGCTACAGACTACGATGATTCTAAGTGGAAAGTCGGCAAAGGTAAGTTTGGTTACGCAAGCGATAGAGATTATGACACTGAGTTGAATTACGGTAAAGATAAAGAGAATAAATATATTACAGCATATTTCCGTACAACTATTGATTGTGCTTCTGATAAGGAATTCAAGAATGTGTCTGTAAATATCATGTTTGACGATGCTGCTGTCGTATACGTGAATGGAAAAGTCGTTAAGGTCTACAATTTGCCTAAGGACACAACATATACATATGATATGTTGGCAGTACTTGAGGATGGATATGCAAACGATGAAGAGGCTTCATTCACGATTGATGGATCATATTTCAAGAAAGGAAAGAATGTGATTGCCGTTGAAATCCATCAAAACGAGGCTTCAAGTTCGGATTTGACAATGAAGTTTACTGCTTCTTCTGTATCTAATGCTAAATCTGAGATTCCAGGAGATGTCTTTGAGGGAAAGGTCGGAAAAGATATGACAGTCAAGTTGTATGTTGAGGCTGATCCAGACTACGTCAAACCACAGTTGTTCATCAACGAGGTATGTTCATCTAATAGTATAACTTTGGATGAGTATGGTGAGAAACCAGACTGGATTGAGATTTATAATCCTACCGACAGAGATATAGATTTGGCTGATATGGTTTTGATCAATAAGACAAAGGCTAAGAGCAATGTCTTCCCAAGATACTATTCTGATTCAACAATTATACCTGCAAATGGAAGAATTCTTCTTTGGGCAGATGGAAATGCAGAGGCTGGCCCACGTCATTTGAACTTCAAACTTTCTGCTGATGTTGCTCAGAAGTTGATATTGATGCAAAACAACGATACTTTGGATGTAGTTACAACAAAGACACATCCAAAGAATGGAAGTTACGGACGTGCAACAGATGGATCTAGCAGTCTAATTGTATTCTCAAATTGTGCTAGTGCTCGTAATCTTGGTTTGGAAATCGCATCTCCACGTCGTAGCAATGGTGATGTGTTGTGTGATGCAGATATGTTGGCAGATGAGAAAATGCTTGACTCAGGCATTGTAATCTATCCAAATCCAGTTGGCAATACATTGTTTGTCGAGGTAAATGCAAAGGGCTCTCACCATATCCAGATTACAGACTGCGTTTCTCGTAGGGTGATAGAACTTGATTCTGATGATGATACTACTCCGGTTGATGTGAGTGGTCTGTATACTGGAGTTTATGTGATTACTGTCATGACAGATGAGACAACTTACACAACGAGATTTATCAAGAAATAAAAAAGTTTGATAAAAAATCGCAAGATAGATTGTCATAATCTCATTTTTATGTAATTTTGTAGAAAATATTAAAGCAAATGAGATTTCGTAGACTACATAAGCATCATCATGTGCATCATATTGAAAATGATGCAAGTGAGCTTTGTGTGTGTTCTGCAAAATAAATTATAGAAGAACGAAGGAGGCTTACTTGAAACGGTAGGTCTCCTTTTTTATAAAACCATTACAAATTCAAATTATGTTAAGAATAGCAGTTCAGGCAAAAGGACGTCTATTTGAAGAGACGATGACGATGTTGGAAGAATCGAGCATCAAAGTAGAGTCAGGAAAGAGAACATTGTTGGTGAAAGCCAAGAATTTCCCTGTGGAGATTCTTTACTTGAGAGATGACGATATTCCTCAGGCAGTAGCTACAGGAATCGCTGATGTCGGTATCGTAGGTGAGAACGAGTTTGAGGAGAAGGGTGAGGATGCAGATATCATCAAGCGTCTTGATTTCAGCAAGTGTCGTCTTTCTTTGGCAATTCCAAAGGCAGCTGAATACAACGGAGTTCAGTGGTTCAACGGTAAGAAGATTGCAACATCTTATCCTCGTATCTTGAAGAACTATTTGGATAAGAATGGTGTTAAGGCAGAGATTCATACTATCATGGGTAGCGTAGAGATAGCTCCAGGTATCGGTATGGCTGATTGTATTTTTGATATTGTAAGTTCAGGTTCGACATTGGTAAGCAACAACTTGAAAGAGGTTGAGGTAGCAATGTATTCAGAGGCTCTTCTTATTGGAAACAAGCATCTTAACGATGATCCTGAGAAGATGGCTACATTGAAGGAAATTCTTTTCCGTTTCGACTCTTACAAGAATGCTGAAGGTAAGAAGTATATCCTTCTAAATATTCCTAACGAGAAGATTGACGCTGTTTGTCAGCTTCTTCCAGGTATGAAGTCGCCAACTGTCACTCCATTACGTCAGGAGGGTTGGTCTTCACTTCACTCAGTAATTGAGGAGAAGACTTTCTGGGATATCATCAGCCAGTTGAAGCAACTAGGTGCTGAGGGTATTCTTGTCGTTCCTATTGAAAAAATGATTCTCTAATGAAGATAATCGAATATCCAGATTTTAAGGATTGGAAGACGTTGCTATCACGTCCAGCTCTAGATAATAGCAGCTTGACTGAGACTGTGACTGCTGTCCTTGACGACATCAAGAGTCGTGGAGACGCTGCAGTTAAGGAGTATGAGTTGAAATTCGACAAGGTTCAGCTTGATTCTCTACAGGTTTCAGAGGCAGAGCTTGCAGAGGCAGAGACTTTGGTAGCAGACGATTTGAAGAACGCAATCCGTTTAGCTAAGGGCAACATCGAGAAATTCCATGCTGCACAGGATCACGAGCTTCCTCGCATTGAAACTATGCCTGGCGTTACTTGCTGGCAGAAGGCAATGCCAATTGAGAAGGTTGGTCTATATATCCCAGGTGGTACAGCACCGTTGTTCTCAACAGTGTTGATGCTTGCTGTCCCTGCTCGTATCGCAGGCTGCAAGGAAATCGTACTTTGTACTCCACCAGCTAAAAACGGTAAGGTTCATCCAGCTGTTTTGTTCGCAGCTAAGGTTGCTGGTGTAAGCAAGATTTTCAAGATCGGTGGTGTTCAGGCTATCGGTTCAATGGCATATGGTACTGAGAGTGTTCCTAAGGTTTATAAGATCTTTGGACCAGGTAACCAGTATGTGACAGCAGCAAAGCAGAGAGTCTCTTTGAAGGATGTCGCTATTGATATGCCTGCTGGACCAAGTGAGGTCGAGGTTATTGCAGACGAGACTGCTAATCCAGCATTCGTCGCTGCAGATTTGCTTTCTCAGGCAGAGCACGGTGTCGACAGCCAGGCTGTTTGCATCACAACAAGCAAGGATTTAGCAGAGAAGGTATTGGCAGAGGTTGACCGTCAGCTTCAGTTGCTTCCAAGAAAAGAGATCGCTGAGAAGTCTGTTGCAAATAGCAAGATCATCTTGGTGAAAGACTTGGATGAGGTCATTGACGTCACAAATGAATATGCACCAGAGCATTTGATCATCTCAACTGCAAACTATATGCAGATTGCTGAGAGAATCACAAATGCAGGTTCGATTTTCTTAGGCCATTTGACTCCTGAGAGCGCTGGTGATTATGCGTCGGGCACAAACCACACTCTTCCTACAAACGGATATGCCAAGGCATACAGCGGTGTCAATCTTGATAGTTTCCGCAAGAAGATCACTTATCAGGAAATCACACCGAATGGTCTTCAGCTTATCGGAAACGCAATTGAGATAATGGCAGAGAATGAGCAGCTCTTCGCTCACAAGAATGCCGTTACACTTAGAATGAAAAACAAATAAGTTGGAATTCAACAAATAAAATTTTGTTATATGAAAGAATTAAGTCAGTTGGTTCGACCAAACATCCTCAAGCTTAAGCCGTACTCATGCGCACGCGATGAGTTCAAAGGCGAAGCGTCTGTTTATTTGGATGCTAACGAAAATCCACGTAATGATCCTTACAACAGGTATCCAGATCCATTGCAGTGGGCTGTTAAGCATCGTGTGGCAGAGGTGAAGCATGTGGATGCTAAGAACATCATGTTCGGAAATGGTAGCGACGAGCCTATTGACTTGGTTTACCGCGCTTTCTGCGAGCCTGGTGTGGATAATGTCGTAGCTATCTCTCCTACATACGGAATGTATGAGGTGTGTGCGGATGTCAACAATGTGGAGTATCGTCCAGTCGCTTTGAAGGAAGGTTTCCAGATCGATGTCGACGCGATGCTTGCTGCTGTAGACGACCACACTAAGGTTATGTGGTTATGCTCGCCAAACAACCCTACAGGTAATTGTTTGAAAGACGCGGATATCGAGAGATTGTTGACGGAGTTCGGTGGTATCGTTGTTATCGACGAGGCTTACTGGGATTTCTGCGGCAAGGAGTCATATAGCCAGAAATTGGAGAAATATCCGAACATGATTGTGTTGCAGACATTCTCAAAGGCATGGGCAAGTGCTTCGGTGCGTTTGGGTATGGCTTTCGCTTCAGAAGAGATCATCGGTATTTTGAACAAGATCAAGTATCCTTACAATATCAATAAGCTTACTCAGGATTACGCGTTGAAGATCCTTAAGAATCCAGATGTCATCAAGAACTGGGCAAAGGAGACTATCTCACTTCGTTCAGACGTAGTGTATGAGTTGAAGGGATTCAAATTCGTTGAGAAGATCTATCCTACAGATGCCAACTTCGTATTGGTTAAGGTGAAAGATGCCAACGATTTGTACACTTATTTGACAATGAAAGGAATCATCGTAAGAAATCGTAATAAGGTTCAGTTGTGTGGCAACTGTGTTCGTATTACGATCGGTACAAAAGAAGAAAATGAAGAGTTAATTACAGCTTTAAAAAAATACTAAAATGACATACGAATTTATCGGCAAAGTTCTAAACTTGAGCGAGAGAAGTGGACAATCAGCAAGAGGTCCATGGAAGATGTGGGAGTGCGTTATTGAGCATGACACAACAGGTCAGTTCCCACGTCGTGTCCTTGTGAGTGTTTGGGATGAGAACGCTTATAATACAATTAATACCATCTATCAGCAGCAGGGTGTTGTTCGTGTGACTTGCAGTGTTGATGCAAGAGAGTACAACGGTCGTTGGTTCAACGATATCCGTGCTTTCCGTGCAGAGGTATTCAATGGTATGGCAGCACAACAGGGTTATGGCCAGCAGATGGGTGGCTATCCTCAGCAGCCAATGCAGCAGGGTTATGCTCAGCCTATGGGTGGATACCAGCAGCCTATGCAGCAGCAAGGTTTCGCACAGCCACAGCAGGGATTTGCACAGCCACAGGGTGGTTACCAGCAACCAATGCAGCAGAGTGGTTTCTCTGCTCCAGCAGCTCCTGCAGGATCTCCTGATGCACAGCCAGGTAACGCAGACGGTGGCGATTTGCCTTTCTAAGTATGCTCTCTCGTAAAGAACGCTACTCAAATGTCTTGGCATGGTTTGCAGCAAACATGCATAATGCCAAGAGTGAACTTAACTTCCGTAATCCGTATGAGTTGCTAGTAGCTGTGATGCTGTCTGCACAGTGTACGGACAAGAGAGTGAATCAGGTTACACCGGCTCTGTTTGAACGTTATCCCGACGTCTTCTCATTAGCAAATGGAACAGAGGAGGATATACTCAAGTATATAAATAGTGTTTCCTATCCAAACGCAAAGGCTCAGTATCTGCTTCAGATGGCTCAGATTGTGGCTGAAAAGTGCGACGGAATAATCCCGTCGACGATGGAAGCCTTGACATCATTGCCAGGAGTAGGAAGAAAAACTGCCAATGTTATGCTTGCCGTCGCATTCGGTAAACCAGCGATGCCGGTAGACACCCACGTCTTCAGAGTATCGCATAGGGTAGGACTTGCTGAGGAGGCTAAAAATCCATTGCAGACGGAGATGATTTTGCGTCAGTATATACCTGAGGAGATTTTGAGTGATGCTCATCATTGGCTCCTTCTTCACGGCAGATATGTCTGCACTGCGATAGGGCCGAAGTGTAATGAGTGTGGAATACGAGAATATTGTAAAGAATTTAAAGAATAAGAGATGAATAAAGCATTAACAAAAACTGATTTCAAGTTTGCAAATCAGAAGTCCGTTTACAACGGAAAGGTTAGAGACGTTTATAGCATCGGTGATGACTTGCTAGTAATGGTAGCTTCAGACCGTATTTCTGCATTCGACGTTATCCTTCCAAAAGGTATTCCTTTCAAGGGCCAGGTGTTGAATCAGATTGCTAAGACATTCTTGGAGGCAACTAAGGATATCTGTCCTAACTGGTTGTTGGCTACTCCAGATCCAATGGTATCTGTAGGTGTACGTTGCGAGGGATTCCCAGTTGAGATGATCGTTCGCGGTTACTTGTGTGGTAGTGCATGGAGAGCTTACAAGAGCGGTGTTAGAGAGATATGTGGCGTTAAGTTGCCAGAGGGAATGAAGGAGAACCAGAAGTTCCAAACTCCAATCATCACTCCTACAACAAAGGCAGAGATCGGTAAGCACGATGAGGATATCTCTAAGGAGGAAATCATCGCTCAGGGTCTTGTTTCTGCTGAGGATTACGCAGTTCTTGAGAAGTATACTTTGGCTTTGTTCCAGAGAGGTACAGAGATCGCAGCTAAGAGAGGTTTGATCCTAGTTGATACTAAGTACGAGTTCGGTAAGCACGACGGTAAGATCTACTTGATGGATGAGATCCACACTCCAGATTCTTCACGTTACTTCTACGCTGACGGATATGAGCAGAAGTTCAACGCTGGTGAGCCTCAGAAGCAGCTTTCTAAGGAGTTCGTTCGTGAGTGGTTGATGGACAACGGGTTCCAGGGTAAGGCTGGTCAGCAGGTTCCTGAGATGACAGACGCTATCGTTGAGTCTATCTCAAACCGTTATATTGAGCTTTACGAGAACATCACTGGAGAGAAGTTCGTAAAGAACACAGATACAGACTCAATTAACGCAAGAATTGAGGCTAACGTTAAGGAGTGTCTTGCTAAGCTAAGCAAATAAGGATTATTTCTAGAAATATACTCGTTGAGACGTGGCGTTTGTCACGTCTCTTTTTTTGTATAGGTCAATGAAACTTGGATATTTTGTGCTGTAGTTTTGAAACGCACTAAAATTTTCAATTCTCAAGCAGATAACCCGAATCCAAAGACGCGAGATCTCGCGTCTCTACGACTTGAAACAAAAAACGACGAGATTTCTCCCGTCGTTTCTTTATGTCTTAAAATTCTATTGATTATCTGTAGTAGATGTGATCAACACGGATCCAATTCTTACCACCGTCATAACCAACAAATGCAAACTTTACCATAACTTCGTGATCGTATACATTGTGGGCACCAAGTTGAGCTGGAAGAATTCCATCGTTGTCGATTGCGCAAACAAGACCATAGTAAGGATTCTCTCTCAAAACTACTGCCCAATAGTTGCCTTTCCACTCAAGTCTACCATAGTAGTAGTGGTTGTAGTCATGTTCGTAACGGTAGTGGTGCTCTGGATCTGAGTAGTAATAGCCATCGTAGTAATAGTAGTGAGTATCATAATAATGATCGTCGTAGTCGTATCCACGGAAATGATCGTGGTCGCTAGAACAGCTATTTGCTATCATCGACAGCGCAATAATCAAAAATCCTACTAATTTCTTCATTATAATTCTAAATCTGTTTTCTTCTATCGTTTTATTTCTACAAAAATACAACAAAAATTATGCCAATCAGCAACTTTTTTGCAGTTTTCTCCATTATTTTCTACTTTTGTATTAGATTTTAATGACTTTCTTTATGAATAAAGACAACGAAAGATTGCATAAGGTTGTCGACATCTTGTCGGACACTACGTCGGTGGAGAATATGGTGGATTCTTCACGTGAACAGAATCTACCTTCCTTATCGTCGCTAAAGAAGATTGTGAAGCTGACAAAAAGCGTGGTCTTTCCAGGTTATTTTGATGCAGAGCCAGTAGGGGAGGGAATGCGTAAGTTCAGCATTGGTGTCGCGATTGATAATCTATATAGCGAATTGAAAACTCAGATCAGCTCAGGATTGGAGTTTGATCCAAATATCTCAGCAACAGAGGCTCAGAAGATGGCTCCTGGCATTGCGATGGATTTCATCGAGCAGATTCCAGAAATCAAGCGTCTTCTTTATACTGACGTAAATGCGATGTTTGATAACGACCCCGCTGTGGTAAGCCACGGAGAGGTGATTCTATGTTATCCAGTTCTTCAGGCTATGAGTAATTACCGTATCGCACACTGTTTGCTTAAGTTGGGTGTGCCTATCATCCCACGTATTATTTCTGAGATGGCTCATTCACGCACAGGAATCGATATTCATCCAGGTGCACAGATTGGAGAGTATTTCAGTATTGACCATGGTACAGGTGTTGTGATTGGTGAGACATGTATTATCGGAAACCACGTCAATCTATATCAGGGTGTGACTTTAGGTGCTAAAAACTTTACTCTTGATGAGAACGGTCATCCGATGAATCTTCCACGTCACCCGATTATAGAGGATAATGTGACTATTTATTCAAATGCATCAGTTCTAGGAAGGATCACAATTGGTCATGATTCTATTATTGGTGGTAATGTTTGGATCACGCATGATGTGCCTCCATTCTCAAAAATCTCGCAGGGTAAGCTAAATGATGCACCGTCGCAAAAAAATGTTTGATTTTTTGCGTTTAATTTTGCATAGACGGGATTAATTGCTACTTTTGCACGAATTTTGTAAATAAAATAGTCTAATAGTCTATATTTATGAGGCAGTTAAAGATTACCAAGTCAATTACCAACAGAGAAAGTGCATCACTTGACAAGTACTTGCAGGAGATCGGACGTGAGCCATTGGTTTCAGTGGAGGAAGAAGTAGATCTAGCACAGAGAATCCGTCAGGGAGATGAGCGAGCTTTGGACAAGTTGGTCCGTGCGAATTTGCGATTTGTAGTGTCTGTGTCAAAGCAGTACCAGAATCAAGGTTTGAGTTTGCCGGATTTGATCAACGAGGGTAACTTGGGATTGATCAAGGCTGCTGAGAAATTTGATGAGACTCGTGGATTCAAATTCATTTCATACGCAGTGTGGTGGATCCGTCAGAGTATTTTGCAGGCTTTGGCTGAGCAGTCACGTATCGTACGTTTGCCTTTGAATCAGGTTGGTTCATTGAACAAGATCAACAAGGCATTCTCTGCATTCGAGCAGAAGTACGAGCGTAAGCCATCCGCAGAGGAGTTGGCACGTGAGCTTGATATGCCAGAGGATAAGGTTGCAGATACATTGAAGGTGTCTGGCCGAAGCACTTCTATCGATGCACCATTTGCAGAGGGTGAGGATAACAGTTTGCTAGATGTCCTTCCAAACGCAGATTCTCCAGTTGCTGACCGTTCTTTGATCAACGAGTCATTGTCGAAGGAGATCGACCGTGCATTGGATACATTGACAGAGCGTGAGAGCGAGATCATCAAGATGTTCTTTGGTATCGGATGTCAGGAGATGACTCTTGAGGAGATCGGAGAGCAGTTCGGTCTTACTCGTGAGCGTGTACGTCAGATCAAGGAGAAGGCTATCCGTCGCCTACGTCAGAATTCACGTAGCAAACTTTTGAAGGGTTACCTAGGTTAACGAAAACGTTAACAAAACGAAAATATCAGCGGAATCTTGCTTTGCAGGGTTCCGCTTTTTAGTTGATAGTTAAGGATTGAGGAATTGATTAGCAATTACTTTGAGGGAATTTATAAAAGTAAAGTATTGATATTTAATGTCTTGTCATATAATATTAAAATATGGTTTTAATTATTTGTTAGTTAATGATAAAATTCGCATATTTGTATTAGTAACGGTGTTGGAATTAGAATTTTTTTAAACATAAACACATATAATTTATTTATAATGAGAATGAAAAGGTTTTTTTGTATAGTTGTGATGTCGGCAATGTGGAGTTTTGCCTCTGCAGGTTCGATTGTGGCCATTTCATCGGATGGTGCAGAGGATTCTTATACCATATCTTCTGTTAGAAGTATTAAGTTCGCTCCGGAAAACTCAGACGACAAAGGTTATAGGACAATTCTATTCGGAGCTAAGTCGGGATTGAACGAAATTGATAGTGACCAATCTTTCATATTTGTTTATCCAAATCCTGTGAGTGATTATATTCAGATTTCTGGTGTGGATGAAGATGCTGAGGTTCTAATTTTTGACATGAATGGCAATGTTGTTTCTCGTACTCATGGCAAAAGAGTGGATGTTAGTGAAATGAACAACGGCAACTATATCCTGAATGTAAACGGGAATTCTGTGAAGTTTATAAAAAAATAATGTAAAAATTAATTTAGAAAAGCCATGAAAAAAGTTTTAATTTCAGTTGCAGCATCTCTTGCAACACTTTCAACAATTACTGCAGATCAGTTCTATGTTATTTTGAAGGACGGTTCTGCAGAGAGTTACCAGACAGACAAGATAGATAGCCTTTCTTTTGATGAGCCACAGGGTGCAAAAGTATTGGGATTGAGTGACCTTGAGGCAAGAATAATCCTTTTGGAAAAGGAATTGGCTTCTTTGAAGGAGAAGTGTAATTGTTCTTCTGATACTACTCCAATAGGAGAAATAACTCCATCAATAAATATTTGGAACAGTGAAGATTCTGTGACTGTCAAACTTGCAGATTTGCAAGAGATTGGTCTTACAACAGACACACTTGTTGATTTGGGATTGAGTGTTAAGTGGGCAAATTTCAATCTTGGAGCTTCGAATTGTTATGAGAATGGCGATTATCATAGATTCCTTGGAACCGCTTTTTACGAAATTTCGATCAGCGAATTGCAGAAAAAAGGTATTATAAATGCTGATTCCTTACTAACGAAAGATTATGATATGGCTACAATAGCCTGGGGAGCAAAGTATAGAATGCCTTCGATTAAAGAGATGTATGAACTTAGAGAAAATACTGAGTCTAAATGGCTTGTTATTGAGATGCCTGATGGTAGTAATGTAAAAGGACGTATAGCTAAAAGCAAAAAAAATGGCAAGTCTGTATTCTTCCCTGCCTGTGGTGTTGATTTCGGATCCAATGGACACTCTGTAGATATTGGCATAGTTGGCTATTACTGGACTGCATCTGCAAGTGGCGACGGCATATGCGGTAAGTGCATGTACGTAGATCCTGAGAAATTTGTTACTACCTACTTTATGTACAACGATGGTATGGCTGTTCGTCCAGTCTCAAATTATTAATTGCTGAATAGAGATTAAATTCAATCTCTCCATTTTTTTCAAATCCTTTTGGTGTGTAGAATTTGCACAAAATTGGGTTGTGTTTTGGGAGTGAGAATTTAAGGAAAATAGATGCATAGAGATATTCTTTTTTCTCTATGCATCTTTTTTTATTAGCTCAATTTTCGCTAGTGTTTTTATTTCAGAATTTTTTGCAATGAATATGTAACAACTGCAACAAGTCTCCTACTATTGTGTGAATTAATAATCTAATCCGTTTTGTTTATGAGGCAATTAAAAGTCACACAGTCAATCACACAGAGAACACTAACCATTGACAAGTATTTGCAGGAGATCGGTCGTGAACCATTGATATCGGTGGATGAGGAGGTTGATCTAGCTCAGAGAATTCATCAGGGTGATAGTCGTGCTTTGGATAAATTGGTCCGTGCGAATTTGCGTTTTGTGGTAACAGTTGCAAAGCAGTATCAGAATCAAGGCTTGAGTTTGGAGGACTTGATTAACGAGGGAAACATTGGTTTGATCATAGCAGCACAAAAGTTTGACGAGACTCGTGGATTTAAGTTCATCTCCTTCGCAGTTTGGTGGATTCGTCAACGTATCATGCAAGCTGTGAATGAACAATCACGTATCGTACGTCTGCCTTTGAATCAGGTTGGTTCGGTGAATAAGGTCAACAAAGCAATCTGCACTTTTATTCAGAAGTACGAGAGAAACCCATCAGCGGAGGAGTTGGCAGACGAAATGGGAATGCAGGTGGAGAAGGTTGAGACTGCTATGAGGCATTCTGCAAGTCGAAGTATGTCAATTGATGCTCCTTTTTCAGACGATGACGAAAA
Organism: Paludibacteraceae bacterium; assembly: GCA_045641065.1. Classification (GTDB taxonomy): domain Bacteria; phylum Bacteroidota; class Bacteroidia; order Bacteroidales; family Paludibacteraceae; genus UBA1723. The sequence goes on from JAZUGF010000110.1 coordinate 67,281, forward strand.
CAGTTTGCTTGATCTCCTTCCCAACACAGATTCTCCGGTAACTGATCATTCTTTGGAAGGAGAGTCGTTGTCAACAGAGATTGACCGTGCATTGTCTACTTTGTCTGACCGTGAGGGCGAAATCATCAAGATGTTCTTCGGTATTGGAGGTCACGAGATGACGTTGGAGGAGATTGGAGATCAGTTTGGATTGACTCGTGAGCGTGTACGTCAGATCAAGGAGAAGGCAATACGTCGTTTGCGTAGTGAAGCACGCAGTGGAATGTTAAGAAGCTACTTGGGGTGATAAATACGTTGACGATAACGTTGACGTTGACAAAACATCAGCGGAATCTTGCTTTGCATGGTTCCGCTTTTAGTTGATAGCTCAATTTGTCATAATTACGAATTATGAATTAAGAATTACGAATTATTTCCTACTTTTGCATAAATAGATTTCAATTCATTATGTTCTACGACAATATACAGTTGGTGGTGTTGCCAAAGCAGGCAGCTAAGGAGGATTTGTTACGTGCGGAAGTTGCCAAGAAACTTGGTGTGCGTCCCGACAGAGTGCGTCAGGTACGCGTTATACGTAAGAGTATAGATGCACGTTCAAAAGTGCAGGTGAAGATCAACCTTACTGTGCAGGCTTTCACAGACAGGACTGTGGCAAAACCAATTGAGTATCCATTCAAGTATGGTGACGTGAAGAATGACGAGAAAATCGTTATCGTAGGTGCAGGTCCTGCTGGTCTGTTCGCTGCATTGCGTCTTATAGAACTTGGTTATTGTCCAGTTGTGTTGGAGCGAGGAAAGGCTGTGTCGGATAGAAAGGTCGACGTGGCTCAACTATGCCGTAACAATGGATTGAATGAGGAATCTAACTACTGTTTTGGTGAGGGTGGTGCTGGTACATTCTCAGATGGAAAACTGTTTACTCGTAGCAAGAAAAAGGGAGACAGTGAGCGAATCCTTCAGGTGTTCCACTATCACGGTGCTCAGGATTCTATCCTTTATGAGGCTCATCCACATATTGGAACTGATCGTCTTCCAGAGGTGATCAAGAAGATGCGTAAGACTATTCTTGATTGTGGTGGTGAGATTCATTTCGAGACTAAGGTTGCTCACTTGATTATTGAGAACGATACAATCAAAGGTGTTGTCGCTTCCGATGGCACAGAATATAAGAGTAGAGCAGTGGTGCTTGCCACAGGTCACTCGGCAAGAGATATCTATCAGATGCTTCACAACGAGGGTGTCGCGCTAGAAGCAAAAGGTTTTGCGATGGGAGTACGTGTAGAGCACAAGCAGGCGTTGATTGACAAGATTCAGTATCACGCTGCTGAACGTGGACCTTATCTTCCTGCAGCAGAATATTCATTCGTAACTCAGGTCGACGGTAGAGGTGTCTACACATTTTGTATGTGTCCAGGTGGATTCGTAGTTCCAGCGTCTACTTATAAAGGCGAGACTGTTGTCAACGGAATGTCGTCGTCAGGACGTAACTCACCATATGCTAATTCCGCAGTTGTTGTTGAGATCAGAGTTGAGGATTTACCAGAGTTGATGCCAGACTATGAGCGGTTTGGTGTGCTTGCAGGATTGGAATTCCAGAAACGATACGAGCAGATGGCATTTGCCAATTCGGGAGGTGGAAATAAAGCACCATGCCAGAAACTATATGACTTCGTTAAAGGAAGATTGAGTTTTGAACTTCCAGAAGTTTCATATTTGCCAGGCGTAACGTCTTCCCCAATCCATTTCTGGATGCCTGATTTCATCTCAAAGAGATTGCGTGCAGGATTTGTTGAGTTTGACAATAAACGCAAAGGATTCTTGACTAACGACGCAGTTATTATCGGAGTTGAGAGCCGTACGTCGTCGCCAGTACGTATTCCAAGAGATCAGGAGACGATGCAGCATATCCAGATTAAGGGACTTTACCCAGCAGGAGAGGGTGCTGGATATGCAGGTGGAATCACAAGTTCTGCAGTGGACGGAGACAATGTTGCTGTGAAGATTTCAGAATGGCTAAAAAATTAAGAAAAAGAGTTGTTGATATGCAGGAAGCTCCATTCATCGGTATTGCCCGTCATAGACTTGTTGTAGACGGAGAGGGTGTGACAACGCTTGCCGCATTCCACACATGTACTTTGGCTTGTAAATATTGCCTTAATCCGCAGTCGATAAGAAAGAATGACAACATCAAAACCTTCACTACAGAAGAATTCTATGAAAGAGTGAAGGTAGATGAACTCTATTATTTGGCGACAGGAGGCGGCATCTGTTTTGGTGGAGGCGAACCATGTTTGAGATATGAGTTCATACGAGAGTTTAGAGAGTTGTGTGGACCAGATTGGAAACTCACGATTGAGACAGCGATAAACGTTCCAAAGAAAAACATCGAAGCACTTCTTCCGATTATAGATTTTTGGATGGTGGATATTAAAGACATGAATCCAGAGATTTATCAGTCTTACACTGGTAGAACTAACGACAAGGTGTTGGAGAATCTAGAACTATTAAGTGGAGTAGCAGACAAAGTAAGGTTACGAATTCCGTCGATCCCAGAATATAATACAAAAGAAGATCAGGATAGTAGCGTCGCAAAATTGAAAGAAATGGGCTTTTCTGATTTTGACATTTTCAATTATAGAACGGATATCAATAAATGATAGCCCATAGCCCATAGCGTAAGCTATATCCATCCACAAATAGATAAATTTCAGTACATTTTTACGCATTTACAACAAAATATTTGCTGATGATTTCATTTCTTGAGATATGATTTTAATTTTGCCCAACGGAAAAATCAATGAAATACAAGCCCATAGCGTAAGCCATGGGTCTAATTAAAATTTTAATTATGCAGACAAACGGAAGAATCATCTGTGACGAGTTGAAACGCGTCAGAATGGAATTGGCAAAAGCCAACGGAATTAATTATCAGCCTACAGTTTGTAACCATCAGGGAGAGTGTACAGGCACATGTCCAAAATGTGAGGCTGAACTTGCAGAGTTGACTCGTCAGATCAAGGCAAAGAAAGATGCTAAGGTTGTAGGAATGGCACCATTAAAGATTGTTGCTATGGCAGCAACAGCAGCTGCTCTATCATTGGCATCATGTCAAAGCGAGGATGGTGATGTGGGTGAACCAGATTGGGCTAACGATTCGACAAATGTTCATGTAAATCCTGCAGATACAGTTCCTGGAGTAAAATAAATGATTGTAGAGACGGGGCATGCCCCGTCTTTACGTTAGCATATTGTAATAGCCTGGTTTGTACCGACAATTATGCATTATGAATTACGCATTACGAATTATGATTTAACTATTGCGTAGATAAAATAAAACATATACATTTGCAGCGTAATCTTACGGGATTGCACCTCAAATATGGGGATGACCGGTTTTGACAGCGGGCAGAAGCGGTATGTAAGCATGCAGTGCGCTGGTGGCTAGCACTATAATCTTGAGACCAAAAATTTAACTGGCGAGAATAACTATGCTCTTGCAGCCTAACCGAAGTACAGTAAGTTAGCTTTATCGCGGTCAAGATGACTGCGACAAGACGTCTCCCCAAGCCCACGTCCTGAGGCGATTGGATTAGCGAGGCGCAGAATATCGGGAATAGTGTCGTTAGAGTCTGGATGACGGCATGAAATTTACAGACTAAGGTGTTGGTTGGTGGTCCGGGTCTTGCCAACTCCCGACAATGAAGGCCGGAATAAGCATGTAGAAAGCATATTGATTCCTCGTTTGGACGAGGGTTCGACCCCCTCCATCTCCACATAACAAAGGCTGAGTTGAATAGACTCAGCCTTTGTTGGTTTTGTAAGAACGTAAAATATTCGTAAAATGAATCGTAAAATCCTAAATTATGCTCTCCAATTTGAGGATTGTTAAGGGCGGAACGCCCTAACCCACCCATAAACGCGAGCCCGTAAGGGCGAGCGAAACATTATTTGCGAAAATTAAATAAACATGTTGTTTAGCATACTGATGCGGAATTTTTACTAATTTTGCACTCCGTTAAATGATAGACAAATGAATCCGGTTTTAAAATTTTTGAGGGATTGGACATTGCCATGTGCAATGGCGTTAGGAGCAACATGCTATTTGATTTGGCATTTCTTGCTTCCAGTATCGACGGAATGGCGCAATAATGCGGCAGATATCGTTTCTGTGGTACAGCCAATATTGATTTTCTCAATGTTGTTCATCTCGTTTTGTAAAATTGATATCCGTGATCTACGTTGGAAACGTTGGCATTTATATGGACTTGCATTCCAGGTTTTGCTGTTTGTGATTACTGGTGGATTAGCTTACTATTATCCAGACGGTGTGAGTAGAATCACGTTGGAGTCTGCAATGATCTGTTTCATTTGTCCTACTGCAACAGCTGCAGCTGTACTTACTCAGAAGTTAGGCGGAAATGCAGCGACGTTGGTGTCGTATACAATGTTTATTAATCTTGTTACTACCGTCGCTATTTCTACAATTGCTCCAATCCTTCATCCAGAAGGAGACGTCACATTCTGGACTGCATTCTTCAAGATTATGGCGAAGGTGTTTCCTATGTTGATTTGCCCATTCTTCTTGGCTATACTTGTCAGATACACAATGCCAAAATTTCATCACATTGTCATTTCTACAAAAGATTTGGCATTCTATATCTGGGCTGTGGCTCTTTCTCTAGCTATTGCAGTGACAGTAAGATATATGGTGTTGGCAAGTGATCTTACAATCGCAACTGTAATTGGAATTGCATTGGCTTCGTTCATCGCCTGTGTGTCGCAATTTTTCGTAGGTAAAAAGTTTGGTAGAAAATACGATGATGAGATAAGTGGAGGCCAGGCATTGGGTCAGAAGAATACTGTTTTTGCTATTTGGGTGGGCTACACATTCTTCTCTCCGATATCATCTATCGCTGGCGGATTCTACAGCATTTGGCACAATGTGTTTAACAGTTGGCAGTTGTATAGGAAGAATAAGGAGAATAACAAATGAATTATACAATTATACAATCGAACATTTATAGACCACGGTAGCCCATCGTCTTCGACGCTGGTCAACCATGGCCTAGTATAATAACCGTTCCACGGTTTTGTTTTTTATTTGTATCTTGTTAATTTTGTCGAATACTAAAGGCATTATAAAGAAAGTTGTCAAATGTTTCTTTCTTTTTGACCGCTCGCCCTTCGGGTTCGCGGGTTGTGGTGGGCAAGGACGTTCCGTCCTTAGCAATCCTCATTTTGTACAACTGTTATTGGGGTGCCAAACTAATTTAATTTGATAATATACACGTAATATATGACTATGGATTACTCTTTCATTCCAAAACTAAAATATCTTGCCGACAATAATTTCTTTTTGATGGCAGGTCCTTGCTGTATTGAAGGCGAGGAGATGGCTTTTGAAATCGCAGACAAGATGGTGGCAATCTGTGATAAACTTCATATCCCTTATATTTTCAAGGGATCTTACAGAAAGGCTAATCGTTCGCGTCTTGACAGTTTCTCTGGTATCGGTGACGAGAAGGCTCTAGATATTTTGAAGAGAGTGGGAGAAAAATACAATATCCCTGTAGTGACTGATATACACTCTGCAGCTGAGGCTGATATGGCAGCTAAGTATGTAGACGTGCTTCAGATTCCAGCATTCCTTTGTCGCCAGACAGATATTTTGGTTGCTGCGGCTAAGACTGGTAAGGTTGTCAATATTAAGAAAGGGCAGTTTATCTCGCCAGAGTCGATGAAGTTTGCGGCTGGCAAAATCAAGGAGTGTGGCAACGACAAGATCCTTTTGACAGACCGTGGTACAGAGTTTGGCTACCAGGATTTGATCGTTGATTATCGAGGAATCCCAACGATGCAGAAGATTGGTTATCCTGTTGTACTTGATATCACACATTCGCTTCAGCAGCCAAACCAGACTTCTGGCGTGACAGGTGGAAATCCAGATATGATTGAGACAATCGCACGTGCTGGAATCGCAGTCGGTGCAGACGGTTTGTTTATGGAGACACACATGGATCCAAGCGTAGCGAAGAGCGACGGTGCTAATATGCTTCGTCTTGACTTGGCAGAAGGATTGCTTACAAAGTTGGTTAAATTGCGTAAGGCAGTAGTAGAGCTATAAGTTATGTTGCAGATTCAAGATACGATAGTAAGTTTCGATGTGTTGGAACGCCGTTTCCTTTGCGACTTGGCAAAGTGCAAGGGCATCTGTTGCATCGAAGGAGATAGTGGAGCCCCATTGGAAGATGATGAGATTCCAATTTTGGAGCGACTTGTCGACGTTGTGTGGGATCAGCTTTCGGAGGAATCAAAGGCGGTTATCAAAGAGCAAGGAGTTTGGTACACAGATGTTATGGGCGACAAGGTCACTTCCATCGTGAATGGCAAAGAGTGCGTCTTCACAACTATTGATGAAAATGGAATGTGTAAGTGTGCTTTGGAAGTTGCATACCGAGAGGGTAGAAGTGATTTCTATAAACCAATCTCATGCCATCTATATCCAGTAAGACTTGATAAGGTCGGTGACAATATTGCAGTCAACTATCATAAGTGGGATGTCTGCAAGTGCGCTAGAAAATTGGGAAGCATCAACGACCTTCCCGTCTACAAATTCTTGAAAGAACCATTGATCAGAAGATTCGGACAGGAATGGTATGATGAACTCGAACTATGTGTCGGGGAGTTAAAAAAGCAAGGAATGATTAAATGATAGAGACGGATATTCATACAGCCACGTTGCCCAACGGAGTGCGTATAGTGCACAAAGAAGAGGCGTCGCAAGTGGCATATTGCGGTTTTGCGATCAATGCCGGTACCCGTGATGAGGAGGCCGACGAGAGCGGTATGGCCCATTTTATAGAGCATATGCTGTTCAAGGGAACAGTGAAGAGAAATTCATGGCATATCCTCAATCGTCTTGAAGGAGTCGGAGGAGAAATCAACGCATACACCACAAAAGAAGAAACATTCGTCTATTCAACAGTGTTGACTGCTGATTTTGAAAAAGCCGTCGACCTATGTTCTGATATTGTTTTCCATCCGACTTTCCCAGCTCATGAGATAGAGAAGGAAGTTGACGTGATTATAGAGGAAATCAACTCGTATAACGACTCACCGTCGGAATTAATCTATGATGAGTTTGAGAGCATTGTCTTTAAGAACTCTCAACTTGGAAGAAATATTCTTGGAGATGCAGAACGTTTGCAGGAATACACTACTGAGAATGCTTTACGTTTTGTCGCTAATAATTATTTTACAGATAGAATTTTGTTTTTCTCCGTCGGCAACATCCCTTTCAAAAAAGTGATGAGACTTGCTGAGAAATATTTTGGCGATGTTGCTGCTAAATACAGTACGAAGACAAGAGAGAAATCGGCAGTGTATGTGCCAGACCATGTTCGCAAGAATTTGAACACACATCAGACACATGCGTTGATTGGAGCAAGAGCATACTCATTGTCGGATGAGCGACGTCTGCCTCTATATTTATTGAATAATATTCTTGGTGGTCCTGGAATGAATTCCAAGCTTAACCTTGCGGTGCGAGAGAAGAGAGGCTTGGCATATTCGGTAGAGTCGGCATATACTGCCTATTCAGACGACGGATTGATCAACATCTATTTTGGTACAGAGCACGAGGATACAGAGAAATGCTTGAATGTCATATATAAAGAGTTGAAGAACTTACGAGACAAAGAGATGCCATCATCACAACTTGAGCGTGCAAAAAAACAATTGATGGGTCAGCTGGCTATAGCTAAAGAGAACAGAGAAAATTCTGCATTGAGCATGGCTAAAAGTTTCCTATTCTTTGGTATGGATGAATCTAATGCAGTGGTGGCAGAAAAAATCTCGAAAATCACGTCGCAACAATTATTGGAGATCGCGAATGAGATATTTGAGGAGGATAAATTATCAACGTTGATATATACGAAATAGTAGAGAACTGAGAGTAGAGAGCTTAGAGTATAGAGTGGGGAATGGCAAAGTTGTATAGACAGTGGCATTCCCCATTTTGTTTTCAAATTTAATTTCAAATTCTTCAAAAAAATGCGGAAAAATTCACAAATGATATTTTTTTATCTTAAATTTGCACATTAATAGTGTTAAGTAGAATTTTAATAGAATATAAATAAAAATTAAATAACAAAAAAAATGCAAAACAAAGGAATTGTATGGTTTCTGATTGTTGCTCTTTTTTTGGCTTGCGTGTATTCTCTATCATTCACGTTTGTCTCAAACCACTATAAGAGTGCGGCTGAGGCAGCTGTTGCGAATGGAGAGGCTCAGAGTTATGATGAGTACATGGATACATTGCTTAGCCACAACGAGTCAGCATGGTCGTTGAAAGAGTGTCGTGAGAAAGAGTTGAACTTAGGTTTGGACTTGAGAGGTGGTATGAACGTGGTTATGGAAATTTCCGTACCAGACATCTTGAAGGCTCTTGCGGGCAACCAGGCATCAGAGGAGGCTTTCACAAAGACAATCGCTTTGGCGAAAGAGAAACAGAAGACTTCACAGAAAGACTTCTTAACACTATTTATTGACGCGTTCAACGAATCAAACCCTGGATGCCAGTTGGCTTCAATCTTCAGCGGTTATACGTTGAAAAATAAAATCAACTACACATCAACAAACGACGAGGTAATCAAGGTGTTGAGAGAAGAGGTAGACAGTGCTATCGACAACTCATTTAACGTGCTTCGTTCTCGTATCGACCGTTATGGTGTGGTTCAGCCAAATATCCAGAAACTAGAGGGTTCAAGCCGTATCTTGATTGAGATGCCAGGTGTTAAGGAGCCAGAGCGTGTACGTAAGTTGCTTCAGGGTAGTGCCGATTTGGCATTCTGGGAAACAACAGAGTTCTCTGAGATCTACCGTAACATTGCAGCAGTTAACGATATGGTTGCTGAAATGAATAAGAATGTAGCAGACACAACTTCTAAGGCAGAAGTTGCAAAGACACATTCAGATAGTTTGCTTGCAAATCTTGATGCAGAGGCTGATTCTGCAAAGACAAATGAGGGTAAGACATCATTGTTCTCATACTTGCAGCCAAGCGTAAACTTCCAGACTGGTCAGATCTATCCTGGTCCACGTGTTGGTTACGCACACTACAGCGATACTGCTAAAGTTACAGAGTATTTGAATATGGGTCGTGCAAAGGGCTTGATTCCAAGCTCAACATTCTTTGCATGGACTGTAAAGGAGGAGTTCAATGGATACTTCGGACTTATCGCATTGAAGTCTAAGGCTTTGAAGGGTAAGGAGAGAAAGGCACAGTTGACAGGTGCAAGCGTAACAGACGCTCGTGCAGACTTCAACGACAAGTCTATCTATGCTGCAGTTAGCATGGAGATGAATCAGGAAGGTGCTAAGACTTGGGCTAAGATGACACGTGAGAACATTGGTAAGTGTATTGCTATTGTTCTTGATGGATATGTATATTCTTATCCACGTGTAAATGGCGAGATCGCAGGTGGACGTTCTGAGATTACAGGTGATTTCGATGTAAATGAGGCAAAAGACTTGGCTAACGTATTGAAGAGTGGTAAGATGCCAGCTCCTGCAAAGATTGTACAGGAAGACGTTGTTGGTCCATCTCTAGGTCAGGAGGCTATCAATGCAGGTATGATCTCATTCGTAGTTGCATTCGTACTTGTCCTTCTATATATGATTGCATACTACGGTTTGGTACCAGGACTTATTGCTGATGCAGCATTGGTTTGCAACGTATTCTTGATCTTTGGAGTTTTGGCTTCATTGAAGGCAGTTTTGACATTGCCAGGTATCGCAGGTATCGTACTTACTTTGGGTATGGCGGTCGATGCAAACGTGTTGATCTACGAGCGTATCCGAGAGGAGTTGGCTGCAGGTAAGTCTATGACACAGGCATTGAAGGATGGTTATGGAAATGCGATGAGTGCTATCATTGATGCTAACGTAACTACAATCTTGACAGGTATCATTTTGGCATACTTCGGTACAGGTCCAATCAAGGGATTCGCTACAACATTGATCATCGGTATTCTATGTTCATTGTTGACAGCAATCTTCGTAACTCGTTTGATCTTTGATTTGTATTCTAAGAGTAATGGCTTTGAGAAGCTTACATTCTCTACTAAGTTCTCTGAGAACTGGTTTAAGAATGTTAAGTATGACTTTATCGGTAAGTCTAAGCCATACATGATGGCTGCTGCTGGTGTTATCGTAGCTGCTGTTGTTGCTTTGTTCGCAATTGGTTTGCAGCAGGGTATCGACTTCTCTGGAGGTAGAAATTACACAGTTAAGTTTGAGAAGGATGTAACAACAGGTGAGGTTAAGGATTTGCTTAAGAATGCATTTGAGGATGCAAACGCAAGTGTAATCACAATTGGTACAGCTGATCAGGTACGTATTTCTACAAACTTCCGTATCCAGGATACAGATGATAATGTAGATGCAGATATTGAGTCAAGATTGTACAACTCATTGAAGCCACTTTTGAATTCAAATGTGACTGAGGAGATGTTTGTTAACCGTTATGTAATGACTGACGGCAATACAGCTCTTGCTGATGCTCAGGCTGAGGTAACATATGGTATCCAGTCTTCACAGAAGGTAGGTCCTACAATGGCTGATGATATCAAGATTTCTGCTGTAATCGCAGTCTTGATCGCAATGCTTGGTATCGGATTGTATATCTTCTTGAGATTTAGCCGTCTTGCATACTCAGGTGGTGCATTGGTAGCTCTTGCTCATGATACATTGTTCATCCTATTGTTGTACTCTGTATTGCCATTGCTTGGATTCGTTCCATTCTCATTGGAGGTTGACCAGTCATTCATCGCTGCAATCTTGACAGTGATCGGATACTCAATCAACGATAAGGTGGTTATCTTCGACCGTATCCGTGAGTATATCCGCAACCGTAAGGGTGTTAACTTCGAGAAGGAATCTGTATTTAACGAGGCTATCAGTTCTACTCTAAGCCGTACATTTAGTACATCATTGAGTACATTGATCGTATTGGTTATCATCTTCTTCTTTGGTGGTGATACAATCCGCGGATTCATCTTCGCTATGTTGGTCGGTGTAATCGTTGGTACATATTCTTCGATCTTCATTGCAGCACCATTCGCTTGCAAGTACTACTCAGCTAAGGCTGACGAAGAGGAAGAGGCTAAGAGAATTGAGAAAGAGAAGCGTCTTGCTGAAAGAGCATAATTAATCTCTTTTGAAATAAACAAAACCGGGTCTGAAAAGATCCGGTTTTTTTATTGCCATTTTTGAGGCTTTTTAATAGTTTGAGAAATATTCAATAAAAATTATTATCTTTGCCTAATAAATTTTAAAATAGGGTATATGGAAAAATTTAATTTTTTGAAGTTAGCGAAAATTTCGTGTTTGGTATTCGGTTTGTCATCTATTGCTTTGACATCTTGTAAAGAAGATCCAGAACCAGCTGGTCCATTGCCAGATAACTTTGAAGTTCCTGTTTTGACTGTTGGTGATTTCTCTGTGACTTATCCTGAGAATCATACTTTTGGAGCATGGGATTATCCTGAAAGAGTAGTTCCAGTTTCAGGTCAGAAATACAAGTTCAAGACATTTTTGACAATGGACACTTTGTCTAAAAATGTTAGAATCACATATATGTCACTTTCAGAGCCAACTACAGCAAAAGCAACTGACGTAGATGTTATCGCTAAAGTATTCAAGGATGATGTTTATTGTGATGACTTTGGTCATGAACTTTTGTCCGAAGAAACTGCACTTTTAGCAGGACATGATACTAAAAAGTTAACTGCTAGACAATTCGCATATTTGAATGATGATCTAGATTTGGTGAAACTAGATTTTGAGATTTACAAGGAACGTTACATCTTTTTTGACGAAGGTACAAGCAGAGTATATTCTGTTGAGATGGAAATGCCAGACTCACTTAAGGCAAAACGTCGTTCTGAGTTGTATGGAATTATTTCTAGTTTGAGAATTAATAAAAAATAAATGATATCAGTTGATGGATTGGCCGTTGAATTTAGCGGCAAAACTCTTTTTGAAAACATCTCTTTCCAGGTAAACGAGAAGGACAGAATTGCGTTGATGGGAAAGAATGGTGCTGGTAAGAGCACATTGTTAAAGATCTTGGCTGGTGTACAGAAGCCAACAAGAGGAAATGTGTCGGCACCAAAAGATACTGTGATTGCTTATCTTCCTCAGCATTTGATGACTGAGGATGGTCGTACTGTACGTGAAGAGGCGAGTTTAGCCTTTGAACAGTTGTTCGCTATGGAGAAAGAGATCGAGGATCTTAACAAGGAACTTGGCGAGCGTACCGACTATGAGAGTGACGAGTACATGGCATTGATTGAGAAAGTTTCCGCATTGAGCGAGAAATTTTACGCTATCGACAATACCAATTACGAGGAAGATGTTGAGAGAACACTTCTTGGTCTTGGATTCCTTCGTTCTGATTTTGATCGTCAGACAAGTGATTTCAGTGGAGGTTGGAGAATGCGTATTGAGCTTGCCAAACTGTTGTTGAAGAAACCAGATGTTTTGCTTCTAGATGAGCCTACTAACCATCTTGATATTGAGTCAATTCAATGGCTTGAAGATTTTATTGTGAATAGTGCAAAGGCAGTGATCGTGATTTCCCACGACCGTGCCTTTGTTGACAATATCACTACTCGTACAATCGAGGTGACAATGGGAAGAATCTACGACTATAAAGTCAATTATTCTCATTACCTTGAGTTGCGAAAGGAGAGACGTGAGCAACAGCAGAAGGCTTACGAAGAACAGCAGAAGATGATTGCTGAGACTAAGGAGTTTATTGAACGTTTTAAGGGAACATATTCAAAGACTCTTCAGGTTCAGTCTCGTGTTAAGATGCTTGAAAAACTTGAGATTATTGAACCAGATGAAGTTGACACATCAGCGCTGAAGATTCGTTTTCAGCCTGCTCCACGTTCTGGTAATTATCCTGTTATTGTGGAAAACCTGCAGAAAGCTTACGATGATAAAGTCATTATCTCAGGTGTTAATATGACAATTGAGAGAGGTGACAAAGTTGCATTTGTTGGAAGAAATGGAGAAGGTAAATCAACTCTTGTTAAATGTATCAAGAATGAAATACCTTTCGACGGTAGTTGTCAGATTGGACACAATGTCCAGATTGGATATTTTGCTCAGAATCAGGCTTCTTTGCTTGATGGAGAATTGTCTGTGTTTGAGACAATTGACAATGTTGCACAGGGAGATATTCGAACTAAGATCAAGGATTTGCTTGGTGCATTTATGTTTGGAGGCGAGGATTCATTGAAGAAGGTGAAGGTTTTGTCTGGAGGCGAGAAAACACGACTTGCTTTGCTTAAACTGTTGCTTGAACCAGTCAATCTGTTGATTTTGGATGAGCCAACAAACCATCTTGACCTTAGAACAAAGGATATTTTGAAATCAGCATTGCAGAATTTTGAAGGAACAATCATTCTTGTGTCGCACGACCGTGATTTCCTTGATGGTTTGGTTTCTAAAGTTTATGAGTTTGGTGGAGGTAAGGTGCGTGAACACCTAAGCACAATTACAGAATATTTGAAAGAGAAGAAAATGCAGAATTTGAGAGAGTTGGAAAAACGCTCTTGATCTGCAAAATATATGGATTATTGAGATGAAGAAGTTTATGTTGACGTTGCTGCCTGCTACAATTATATCCATGACATCATGTGGTGGTGGAGAGAAGCAGCCTACTATTGGTTCCGGAATTGACAAAACTAATTTAGATACTACTGTAGACCCGAAAAATGATTTTTATCAGTTTGCATGTGGAGGTTGGATGAAAAACAATCCGTTGACTGGAGAGTATGCACGATATGGATCGTTTGAGCAGGTAGGAGAGTTGAATAAGCAGCAGATGAAGTCGCTTATTGAAGACTTGGCTACAAAAAAGTTTGAGAAGGGTAGCGTCGGCGACAAACTTTGCACTCTTTATAATCTTTATATGGATTCAACTAAGTTGAATTCTATAGGAATCGCCCCTTTAGTTGAAGATTTGCGAGCAATAGACATTGTGCAAAGTAAAGATCAGCTTCCTGCATTGATTGCGGATTTGCATAAGATCGACGCGAATGTTTTCTTCACATTCTATATCGGAGCTGATGACAAGAACAGCAAGATGAACATGCTTCACACATATCAGAGTGGACTTTCACTTGGCAGTCGTGATTACTATCTTTCAAAGAAGGATACATCTATGGTGAAAATCCGAGAACAATTCATCACCCACGTCGGAAGAATGTTCCAATTATTTGGCTATTCTGAAGACGTAGCTAAGAAGTGTACGGAAGATGTGATGAAGATTGAGACAGCGTTGGCTGAATCATTTTATACAAAAGAGCAGTTGAGAGAGCCAAACGATAATTATCATAAGATCACATATAGCCAATTTAAGGAAGACTTTGTTGGTTTTGACTGGGATGCTTACTTTGGCAAATTCAATTTGAAAGAGGATTCAATCAATGTTTCGCAGATTCCACCTATCAAGAAAGCAGTGGAATTGATTGCAAATGAAGACCTTGCTGTCTTGAAGAACTATATGGCATGGCAGTTGATTGATCGTGCAGCTGGTTCTCTTGGTGATGAAATTTACAATGCCAACTTTGATTTCTATGGCAAGGTGTTATCGGGTAGACAGGAGCCTTCTCCAAGATGGAAGAGAGCTGTGTCTACGCTTGAAAGTGCTATGGGCGAAGCTATTGGAGAGATGTATGTTGAGAAGTATTTCCCAGCGTCGCATAAAGAAAGAATGGTGCAACTTGTCAAGAATTTGCAAGATTCATATGCAGAAAGATTGGATAGTCTGTCGTGGATGGGCGATTCAACTAAGGTTAAGGCAAAAGAAAAGTTGGCTGGATTGACTGTGAAAATCGGTTATCCTGATAAGTTTAGAGACTACACGTCGCTAGATATTACAGATGAGAATCTTTGGGAGAATTCAAAGAGAATTAGCAGATTCAAGGCTGATATCATGCTAGAAAAGGCAGGCAAACCAGTTGACAAGACAGAGTGGCATATGAATCCACAGACTGTGAATGCATATTATAATCCGTCAACAAATGAGATTTGTTTCCCAGCTGGAATTTTGCAAAAGCCATTTTTTGATATGGATGCAGACGATGCGTATAATTATGGAGCTATTGGAGTTGTTATAGGTCATGAGATGACTCATGGATATGATGATCAGGGAAGACAGTTTGATGTAGACGGAAACCTAAGAGATTGGTGGACGCCAGAAGATGCTGCATTGTTTACACTCCGTTCAAGCAGCATTATGGAATATTTCAATGGAATAGAGGTTGCTCCAGGTGTGTATGCGAATGGAAAATTCACGTTAGGAGAGAATTTGGCAGACCACGGAGGCTTGAAGATTTCATTTAATGCTTTGAAAAGAGCAATGAAAACAAATCCCCTTACTGAAATTGATGGATTCACACCAGAGCAGAGATTTTTCTTGTCGTATGCAGGAGTGTGGGCAAACAATATTCGTCCCGAGGAAATCATACGTAGAACTAAGGAGGATCCACATGCATTAGGCAAGTGGAGAGTTAATGGAGCTGTGCCTCACATCAACGAATGGTATGAAGCTTTTGGTGTGACAGAAAAAGATTCGATGTATATAGATCCAAGCAGAAGAGCAAACATCTGGTAAAATTTTAACATTTTTTTAGATTTGTTTGCTATAATATCACTAAAACTCACTATCTTTGTTTTTATATGCATTGAAAGAGTGCAGTTTTTTAGTTATAGAGAGTGTAAGTGGTTAATTTACAGATAACATATGTTTGTTAATTACGAAAATATATTTTTTAAAGGTGTCGTATTTGTCGTAGAGATGCTATTGCTGAATTTGCTTCTTGCGTTATTGCTACACTTTTGGGGATATTTGGTTGATCCATTTTTGACACGAGACATGTTGCATGCGTTGGCTACATTGGCTTATGCAGTAGCGTTCTCGCAGCATGGAATGATATTGGACAAGCCAACTGCGGTTATAGAAGGAATCATGTCAAAAGTATTCCGAACAATTTTTTTGTTCTCTTTGATATTGATTGTGGCATTTGTGCTTGCTGACATTAAGTTCTCGGTTAGATTTTTTGTTTTATATTTCACCACATTGTTTGTTGTAGTTTTTTTATGGCGATATGTGGCAAGAAATTTCTATCGTTATTGGCGCCATATGCCAAAGAACTGTAGTAAGGTTATTATTCTTGGTGCAGGTCAAGTAGCATCACAGGTATATAATGAGTTGATAAAGAGTAGATTTCAAGGATATGACGTGTTAGGGATATATGATGACATTGATGAGGTTGATTATAAGGTAGATGCAAATTTGGTGAAGGGTAGATTGTCTGATGCTTTGGAAATGATCAAATCAGGGAAGGTAAATGAAGTCATAAGTGCATTGCCGGCAAGTGATGATAAAAGATCATTAGAGATATTAAAGGAGGCAGAACGATGCTTTGTAAAAAGTTTGATTGTGCCTGACTTCCAGAGATATATCAAGAAGGGAGTGTCATTAATCGACGTCGCTAATGTCCCTATGATTTTATTCCGTGATGAACCATTAGAGGAGCCATGGAATAGTTTGGGAAAACGATTGTTTGATGTCGTATTTTCTTTCTTTGTACTGATATTGCTTTCACCTGTTTATTTGATTGTGGCGATAGCGGTAAAACTCTCATCTCCAGGCCCCGTGTTCTTTAAGCAGAAAAGAACAGGAAAGAATGGAAAGGATTTCTATTGTTTGAAATTCCGTACCATGAAGGTGAATGCCGAAGCAGATAAGTTGCAAGCAACAAAAGGTGATTCAAGAATTACCAAGGTTGGTGCTGTATTGAGAAAAACAAATTTGGATGAAATGCCACAGTTTGTAAATGTTTTGTTTGGCGACATGTCAGTTGTTGGACCTCGTCCGCACATGGTGAGCCAGACAGCGCAGTATTCAAAACTGATTGATGAATATATGGTACGTCATTTGGCAAAGCCAGGAATAACTGGTTGGGCACAGGTGACTGGATTCAGAGGGGAAACCTCTGATATCAGCCAAATGATCGGTAGAGTTAAACAAGACGTGTGGTATATTGAGAATTGGAGTTTTTGGCTAGATATAAGAATCATATTTCAAACTGTGTTTAATATGATAAAAGGAGATAAAGCTGCATATTAGTAAGAAAATATGAAAAGAAAAGTTAAAAAGTATTGCACGTTTTATTAAACTTATTTATATTTGCCAAACATTAGAAAATGAATTAGGATAAAACCTATTTCTAATTACCATTATTTAAGAACTGTTGCAAAATAGTTGAAAAATGAAGATAAAACACATTTTAGTAGCATTGACGATGGTCTTGCTATCTCAGACAGGACTAAAGGCGCAAGAGGAGATCGTCTATGATCAGTACTATTACAATTATTACTTGGTCAACCCTGCTGTTGCTGGTGCTGAGCGTTGTACTCACTTTATGTGGACAGGAAAGATTCAGTGGACTGGTATGAGTGGAGCAGAGGGCGAAACACCTCGAACAACTACGCTAAGTTTCAGAACTAGATTACGTGGTGGATTGGAGCGTCTAGGTATTGGTGCTTACATCTATCTAGATAAGAATGGATATTCACTACGAAACGGAGGACAGGTTTCTCTAGGTTATCATATTCCATTGTCAGGAGGAAGTACTCGTGGCTATATGATGAAGCAGAGAGATATTCGTCGTCAGCTTTCATTTGCAATCGCTGGTGTAATGTCGCACTACGGATTCTCTGAGGAATTGTTCCAGAAGGAGTCAACAGATATGGTATTGGCAAACGGTGATGAGGATAAGGGATACTACTTCAACGCTGCGTTCGGTACTTACTTCTTGTTTGATAATTTCTTTGCTGGAGTAAGTATAGCAAACTTGATCCCTGTGAAGTTGGATGAGTTGGGTTCAGAAGAGCCTGTACGTCCTATTAATCCATTCATATTCTTGGGTTATGACTTCCAACTTGGTGACGGAATGCAGTTTGAGCCAGGAACAATGTTCAAATTCAATACAAACGGTGAGCGTCAGCTTGACTTCCACTTGAAGTTTATGCAGGATGTTCCTGGTAAGGACTTTGGATATTGGGTAGAGCTATTGTATCGTCAGGCTTTGGATTCAGGAAACGCTCAGGCATTGTGTCTAAGACCAATGGGAGGTGTTAGAATCAAGCAGTTTAATATCGGTTATACATATGGTCTTGGTTTGACTGGTATGAACAGACACAACAAGGGAGACCACGAGTTGATGTTAAGCTACTCATTCTGTAAGACTCAGCATTTCTGTAGATAATAGAAATTTTATAATAGGAATGAAGCGATGTCCAACCGGGCATCGCTTTTTTATTATATGATTGTTAATACTCAATCGTTGTTGAAATATAGAATTTTCTAATTTTTATTATCTCTTAAAAATTCAAATATTATTACCTTTGTGTAGAAAATAAACGATTATGAATATATCAGATTATAAAAACATTGACGAGAGCAGCGTCGGCTTTTTGGAAAATCTTCTCTCTTCATATTCCCCTTCTGGATATGAGATGGAAGCAGCTCATTGTTGGATGGATTATGTACATCAATTCGCAGATGTTGAAAGTGATGTATTGTGTAATTCATACGGAGTAATCAATCCAGATGCTGAATTCAAGGTTATGCTATGTGGCCATATTGATGAGATTGGTTTTCAGGTTATGCATATTGATGACAATGGATTCATCTATGTCCGTAAGCATGGAGGAATTGACTTGTTGACTGTACCTGGTACGGAAGTTATGATTCTTTCTCGTGGCAAAAAGGTTAGGGGCGTTATTGGAAAGAAGCCTATCCATCTTCAAACTGCAGAGGAGAGAGTAAAGGCGTTGGATCTAGACAAACTATGGGTGGATATTGGTGCCGAATCGGCCGAAGAGGCAAAGGAGATGGTACAGGTGGGAGATCCTGTTGCTGTTGTTTCTAATGTTTCGTTCATCGGAAAACACAAAATTTGCAGCAAGGGCTTGGATGATAAAATCGGAGCATTTATTGTAGCTGAAGTAATCCGTCGTCTTTCAAAAGAAGATTTGAAGATAGGTGTGTATGGAGTAGCATCTTCTCAAGAGGAAGTAGGATGCAGAGGTGCTGTGACAAGTGCATATAAAATTAACCCTCAGGTAGGATTTGCTTTGGATGTCGGTTTCGCCACAGATGTTCCAGATTGTTCAGCAAAAAAATATGGAGTTTGCAAGCTTGGCGACGGTGCTGTTATTCGTCATCATGCCGACAATAATGTTGCATTGGTACATCTGTTACAAGATACAGCTGAAGAGAAGGGGATTACATACCAAAATGTGACAAATTCTTCAGCTACTGGCGGGACTGATACATGCAAAATTCAGTTGACTAGAGAAGGCGTTGCGACGGCATTGATATCTATTCCGAACAGATATATGCATACTCCTGTTGAAGTGTGTGATCTTCGCGACGTCGATGCTATCATTTCTTTATTGGTAGAGACAATTAAGAAGATTGATAAAGATGAGATTTTTGACTTCATCCCATGTCATAACTATTGATGATTATATGAAGAGACGTGTGACATTCACGTCTATTACTAAAATAAAAAGCGATTGGGATTTCCAATCGCTTTTATTGTTTAGAAGAAAAATTCAATAGCACTATAAGCTACTTTAGAACCGTTCTCCTCAATTTGGATCTTGTTTTCTCTGGCCAACCAACCGATAGCGGCAGACAATTCATCATTCTTTAGTTTAGTTCCCTTTTTTAATTGTTCGAAAGAGAATTTCTCACTTGAAGATGCATTCAAGAATCTCCAAACAACACCGGCGTTTTCACCGATGGCTCCAATTAATTTGTTCTCCATAACTGAAAATTTATTCGCATTTTTTAAGATAGTGCAAAATTGCCAATTTTTTTTCTTTCTTGAAAATTTTTCTTTGGATTTATTTTTCCGATACAAATATTAGTGCTGTCATGCAATGAAATGATATTCTGGTTGAATGTTTTGTTGGGAGTAGGATAGGAATGTTTGAGATTTGTGGATTAAAAACTATGTTTAAAAATTGCTTTTTTTTGTAAAAAGCTCATTTTTGTCTTTTTTTTTATATATTTGCTTTCTCATTTTATACAAATATATAAAGTGAGGAGTGTATTAAGTCCTAATTTAAAATTTGAAATTTAATAGGGTAAAACATATATGAAAAGTAATGGTTTTATAAAGCGATTTGCTATTTCCGTGCTTTTAGCTTTAGGTGCGGTATGTGGCACCTTTGCTCAAGATGGAATGGTTCTTGTATCTGGTACTGACTTTACTCCAGTCGGTAAGGATAAGGAAGTGTTTGTGTCATGGGATGTAGTAAAAGACGGAAATGCTGGTTACTTAGGAGTTATTAAACCTGATGTGACTATGGGGTTGAATGTCCCTACTACTACGGAGTTCGATGATTCAAGTAGTGATTTTGTCGATGGCAAGTATTATTGTATAACAAACAATCCATGTAAGGTCGACTCTTTTCGTTTCCATGATACAAAAGAGAAAGAATGGGGTTTGTTGTTGCCTAGTGGAGGAAAATTTACAGGAATCGCTATGACGATGAATGTAAAAGGATTAGCGGCTAATTCTAAGTATCGTGTTGAAGTTGATTATTGTTTTGTCGGAAGCTATTCAAAAAAGTGGGATGTTGGTTATCCTGGAATACAATACAATAATAATCAAATACAGTTAGGTGGAATTGATCCTAAAATGAAATTAAATGTGAATCCAAGTTCATACGATCGTACAGGTGCGAATGGAGACTGGGGGTTCTCTCAAACAGAAAAGCAGGTAGGGGCTTGTACAACTGGACTGGTTACTCCGCCAACAGACCCTAACGTAAAGACAGGAAAGGTAGGTGCGTCTGGTGAACTTGAATTTAATATTGTCGTGACAACCCAAACTGCGGCATTGTTTATTACTGCTGTACGTATATATGCTGAATTATCACCAAAAATTACAGGAGTTGAGAATGTATGTATTGGAGGAGAAAAGGGATTAGTTTCTGTTGCTTCAAATTATATGGGAGCTACTTATGAGTGGTTCAAGGATGATGAAACTACTCCTTGTGGAACAGGTATGTCGTTTGCTCATACGTCAGACTTAGATTTGCCTCAAGGTAAGACTGAGGTAGAGCATACTTACTATTATAAAATGACAATACCTGATGGCAAAGGAGGTACGAAAACATTAACATCACCTGATTGGACAGTTAAAGATATTAAGTGTTGTGACGGTCCAGAAGGACAGCCTGCATCTCGTAAATTGATATGGGTAAATGATTTCGGTACTTTTTCTCCTGATGGAAAAACAATTTCTGTTTGGGATTTCTCTGATTTGTCTAATCCTAAAATTAAAGATATTGCAAAGGTAGACAAACCATTTGTTACTAATTTGCCTAATATTGGAATCCCTGCTCCTGAAGGTGCGGCTTCTGGTAGTTGTATGGAAGATGATGGACATAGTATCGTAGGATGGATTACTGATGCTCAAGAAGGTTCACAAATCGGTTGGGCTGCACAAATTGGAGGAACAAATGAATATTGGGGACCGGGAAGACCTAATGGCCCATTCTTCCCAGATCATACAGACCAGCTGGTTAATTATTCTATAGGAGGTAAGACATTAGGAGGACATGGAAAATATGGAGCTGCATTGTTTGTGAATGCTGCAAAAGGTGACCATAGCGCTACTGGTATTCGTGTTTATGAAGAGACTATTCCTGATATATGCGAACAGACACATTTGACTGTTAAATGTTATATCAATAACTATTCTGATGGTCCAAATCCGGTTGATATTCAGATTAAAGCATATGATTCTGAACATTTTGGAGATCCTAATTATGGAGGGGAATCTAAACGAGAGTTGCGTTATTCAAATGATGGATCTAATTGGAAAGAGGTTTCTGTGGATGTTCCTCTTTTAGAGTCAGGAAATTTGAAATTCCAAATTTTGAACTTTACAAAAAATACGGATGGTCAGGGTGACGACTTGATTTTGGATGATATCATGGTATTCGCGTGTGCTTCTCCGTCTGTTGATTTGTACTTTGATCTTGAGAATTACCCTAAAGATACAACATCTTGTGAAGGTGAGGATGTGAATTTATTTGTTGATGAGACTACGATGCTTACTGGTTATTATGGTGCAAATTTGGCTTATTTGTATCAGTATACTACATCAACAGCTGATCCGACATCAGAGGCGTTCAAGAAAAGTTGGAAGAATTTGACGGATATTGTTACTGATACAAAAACTCATGAAAAGATTGAAGATATAATAGCTGAAATTAAGAGTCAGATTTCAGATCCAAGTTTGTATCCTTTGGTAAAATTCCGTGTTGTTGCCGGAATGAAGGTGAAGATTCAAAATGAGTTGAACGGAGCCAATTATTTTAATCCAGATGATCCTTGTTCAAACATGTCAATTTCAAAACCTATTGAATTGAAAATTGTTTGTGATGATTGTACAAAACCTAAAGATGAGATTAAGATTAAGTCAAGTAAGTTGGCTTCTACCAAAAAGAATAAAAAAGATGTGATTGAGTTGTGTTTTGAAGAATCAGTAACTCTTTCTCAGACTGGCGATATCACACCTGCTCCATCTGAGTTTGCGTCTGCAGATTTTGAAGGATACTTAATCAAATGGTTTGAAAATGCTTCAAAATATGATGATTTGAGTGGTGCAGAGTTGATAATGGATGATGTGGTTTCTGAATTTACGATTGATTACACAGATCCTGATCTTAGTGGAACGGAAAAAGAGATTGTTCTATACGCTATTGATTCTAAGTATCCGAAGGGCCCTTGTAAAACAGCGGATACAATCTACATCAAGTTCAATCCAAAACCAGAGTCAAAGATTCGTGCGACAGAAGGCGAGTATTGTGAGGATAAAGGCAAGGATCAGTTGGATTTGACAATGACAGAAGGAAAGTTGTCAGACTACACAATCCACTGGTGGTATGGAGCCGACACAGTCGGAACATCAATCGGTGACAACTTGACAAAGGATG
>JAZUGF010000111.1:0-4546 GCA_045641065.1 Paludibacteraceae bacterium
CTACGGTAATGTTTTCGCCTTGCGGCTCAAACAAACCGTAGGCTATTGACAAAACGGACCGTTTCCACGGTCCATTCGCCTCACCCATCGACCGTGGTAACGATCAGTCTATTCAATAGCATAGGGTTTGGCGATGTCGAAGACATCGGCACTACCCTATACGGGCATATGTTCAAATTCAGTATAAACAAAAAAAGACGCGAGATTGTTCCCGCATCTTTCCGTATCCCATCATTAATGGCCATTATTTTCCAATCAATGTCTTTACTACATCAAATAGCTCAGACAATGACATCAACTGCTTGTCTACTCCATGCTGGTTCAAAACATACATCAATGCTCCGAAACCTACAGCAAACAATATTACTAGGAAGTATTTTACTCCTGGTCTTAATCTTGCACTCATAATCTAATCTTTAATCAGTTAACAATTAAAAATATCTGCGCTCAGATGAAGATGAGCTTGAAGAAGTGTTTGCCTTCTCTGGCTCTGGACCTTCTGAGAATACCGAATCGGATGCAGATGTTCCAAACTTAGAAGAACTTGCAGACTCCTTCTTTGATGAATTAAACAATCCATCAATTCCGTATGTCTCATAACGCTTCAACAACTCGTCAGCACGAGCTGATGCAACTGCATTATCCACATTGATCTGGCTCATGATACCACCAGTCTCCTCGATAACTGTTGTCATCTCACCAAGACGCTGAGAAATATCATCTGCCATATAATCCATAGCACGTGTGAATGTCTCCATCTGATCTGGATCACCCTTCAAAATAGACATCATAGAAGAGAATGCCTTATGCTGCTCCTTGATTGAACGATACTCGTCCTCACGCTCCTTAACCTCGTTCTTTGTATCCTCAACTGTAAGATCCGCAGCACGCTTCAACTGCTGAAGGATTGCATACCATTTCTTCGACTCTTCCAATCTTGCAGTACGACGCTCAACAGCCTCCTTCAAACGTACAATCTGACGCTCAGCAACCTGTGCACTACCCTTGTCTCCCTGCTTATTGTAAACCTCTAGACGACGGAAGTTTGTCATCAACTCCTCCTTCTTAGCAGCAAGTTCCTTCTCCGACTGCATCATCAAGCCACGCATTGTGCCCATGTGCTTCTGGATTTCCTGGATCTTCTTCTCCATCTCAAGGATCTGCTTACGTACGATAGCAATTGGATCAATTTCGATGATTAGACCAGTAAGTTTTCTCATCAACAAGAAATATGCATTTGAGCATAGATCCTGGAATTTCTTATTTGTCAACAAGAATCCAACTCCGGCAATCACACCAACCAACGCACCCAATGTGATGATATTAGACGCCAATGTGATCAAGAATGGAAGTATCTGATACAATAGCATCACTCCACCTACAGCAGCAACAGCCGCAACAATCTTTCCTAAAGTGCCACCTGGTTTATCCCAAGGAGAAACTTTGTGTTCCTCGCTTGTCGATGGTAAATTATTAAATTCCATATTTTTAATTTATTATTCTATTAATCGTTCAATGCATCTTCAAGTTTAGCCCCGTCCATTCTCAATTTTCCGATCATAAAATCGACAGTAGCATTAAACTCTTTCTTCTTTTTCTCACAATCTGTTTTGACAGCAGCTGCCTGAGCCTCCTGCTCTTGAGCAAATTGCTTCAATTTAGCCAACTTGTCCTCCAATTCAGCAATCTCTTTCTTTGCCTTTGCGACAGCCTCCTCACGAGCTACAACCTGCTCCTGCCATAGTTTATTAAACTGATTAGCTCCATTGGCTCTCTCATCTTCAATATATTGAATATATGTAAGAATGCTCTGAAGAATCTGCTTTTTTGAAAGCGTTGGCGACGCTGCCTTTAATGAAGCAAAACTTACTGTAAAACGAGTTTTCTCATCAGGAATTGTCTTAATAAGCACTTCATCATTTGCAGCCTTCTTCAACTCAAGATAATCAGGACCAGGAAGATTCTTCTCGTCAAGCATTGCTATGATATTGTCAAGCACACCCTCGTCGATATTAGAATCATCTAAATTGCTATCATTGTTTTTGAATTCAGTCCCTGTAGACGTTGCTTGTGAAGCTGCAGTATCTTCCACAGGAGCAGGCTCTACTGGTGCTGCCTTAGGTGCAGATTTTGGCTCTTCTCTTTTAATTGGACGTCCTTTCTCGTCGACTTCCTCAAATAATAAATTTTTTATTCCCTTAAAAAGTCCCATATCACTTATTAAAACACTAATACGAAAATCGCATTATATCTAAAAATTTCTCAAAAATACATATTTAGGCAAATATGGCAAAAAATTAACTTACGATTTTTCAAAGAGTAGCGTCGAATTTAACTTTTTTATACAAAATGACAAAATTGACAACGTTAGGAAAACAACAAAGGGCAAGAGATCTCTCTCCTGCCCTTTTATTTTCTATCCGTGCGACGCGAATGCTCTCGTCTATTCCGCCAATTAATGGTGGAATAGACGGATTCCTGTGAATGTCATTGTGATACCAAGACGGTCGCAGCACTCGATAACATTGTCATCACGCACTGAACCACCAGGCTGTGCAATATACTTAACACCACTCTTGTTTGCTCTCTCGATGTTATCTCCGAATGGGAAGAATGCGTCTGAACCAAGAGCGACGTCTGTCATTGTATCCAACCATGCACGCTTCTCCTCACGTGTGATAGGTTCTGGCTTCTCAGTGAAGAAGTTCTCCCATACACCGTCAGCAAGAACATCCATATAATCGTCAGAGATGTAAACGTCAATTGTGTTGTCACGATCAGCACGCTTGATACCTGGCTTGAATGGAAGTGCCATCACCTTTGGATTCTGGCGAAGATACCAGATATCAGCCTTGTTACCAGCTAGACGAGTACAGTGGATACGGCTCTGCTGACCAGCTCCGATACCGATAGCCTGACCATCCTTAGCGTAGCAAACTGAGTTTGACTGTGTATATTTAAGAGTGATAAGTGCGATCAAAAGGTCACGCTTAGCAGACTCTGGGAAATTCTTCAACTTTGTAGGGAACTCCTTGAACAAAGACTCGTCGATCTTCAACTCGTTTCTACCCTGCTCGAAAGTCACACCAAATACCTGCTTTCTCTCGATTGGGTTTGGACGGTAGTTTGTATCCATCTTGATGATGCAGTAAGTACCCTTACGCTTACCCTTCAAAATCTCAAGAGCCTCTGGAGTATAATCAGGAGAGATAACACCATCACTAACCTCACGAGAAATCAAATCAGCAGTCTGCTTGTCACAAGTGTCTGACAATGCGATGAAATCTCCGAAAGAAGACATACGGTCTGCACCACGAGCACGTGCGTATGCAGTAGCCAATGGGCTAAGCTCCTTATCATCTACGAAATAGATCTTCTTCAAAGTGTCCGACATTGGCACCGCAACTGCTGCACCTGCAGGACTTACGTGTTTGAACGATGCTGCAGCAGGAAGACCAGTAGCAGCCTTTAGCTCAGTTACAAGCTGCCAAGAGTTGAATGCATCTAGCAAGTTGATATAACCTGGACGGCCACACAACACCTCGATTGGCAACTCACCCTCCTCCATAAAAATACGGGAAGGCTTCTGGTTGGGATTACAACCATATTTCAATTCCATTTCTTTCATTAGGAAAGTATTTTAAATTTGATTGCAAAGATAGAAATAAATGCGAAATTTTTAATATAAAATTGGAAATTAGTAAAGACGCTGACTGTATAATCAAAAAAAGAGCAACGAGTGTAACATACTCATTGCTCCTTATATCTCATCACGGTTCACTTTTAGCAATACCGTTTTTTAGAATTTTGAAATCAAATAATACGAAAATAGCAGACATCGCACAATTCCGAATGCCACAAGAAAATAAAATATAGTCAATGCCATATACAACCATCTATTGCCATTCATCCTTGGCAAAGCAAGTTTCCATATAGCGTAGGACATCAAAAGAGTCACTCCAATCACAATCATGATCATAAAGGCTCCGATTGCCACCATTAAAAATTTATTTTCCATAGTTTATAATTAAAAAAAGGAGTCCCTCATTGAACTCCTTATTGCGGTATGGACGGGACTCGAACCCGCGACCCCATGCGTGACAGGCATGTATTCTAACCAGCTGAACTACCACACCATCATGCTCTCATTTCCTGATTGCGAGTACAAAAGTAGTACATTTTTCTGTACCTGCAAATCTTTTTGCATTTTTTTTCGAAAAAAAAGATGATTTTTATGATTACTCATCAATTTTCCATATATAATTACGATTCTTTTTTAGACATTACTGTACAAACACACCGGTTTAACTATTTTTAACAAATCATAAAATCCACAATACAAAAGAGCCAAAACACTACACTTTTAGTACAATTTTACAATTAACATTATACTTTTTTATATTTTTCTTTACTTTTCCTATTGCATTATTAAAAAAAGGAGTCCCTCATTGAACTCCTTATTGCGGTATGGACGGGACTCGAACCCGCGACCCCATGCGTGACAGGCATGTATTCTAACCAGCTGAACTACCACACCATCATGCTC
>JAZUGF010000112.1:0-30853 GCA_045641065.1 Paludibacteraceae bacterium
TCAAGAGATTTTGGGGAACTACAGAAAATGCGGTACGCATTCAGATCAGTGTTGCCATAATCACTTACTGCCTTGTTGCCATTGTCCAGCATGACATGCAATTAAAGCGCTCTACTTACGAGGTTTTGCAGATTCTTAGCATCTCATTGACAGACAAGACACACTTACGTGACCTGTTTGATAAGACTAATTTCAACGATGTCAAAGATCTATTTATTCCCATTATTCCGGGATTATTTGATTAAATTTTATATGTCCCATTTTAACGGGACACTAATGAATCCAAATATATAAATGAATACAAAAAAAATGTAATATTTCTTATTGTGTATAATCTTGCTTCTTTTCATTTGTCTATTAATTATTTGGGTGCTGGGCGATATTTCCATCGGCATCGGTGATGTAAGATGTTGTGCCAAGATGATCATGGTGGTAGAAGAAGATGAGATGATGATTCCGCTCGTGCTTACGCACTCGCAGTGGGAGTAAGGGTTCGCCATTGGAAATCAAAAATATGAAAACATGATTCAAGGCAACAATTCAACTTGCACCTTGATTTTTCCATTGGCTATATTTTCCTTGATCTTGTCTAACATTGCTTGGCGGTTAGAAAAAACAGATATTAAATTGTTCTTCCAATCGTCTAATTTACCATGATACTCTTCAAAGATACTCTTAAAATTTGCATAAGCTTCCTCCATATCTGTAATAGCTTGTTCGAACAACGATTCATCATTTAGAAACGTAGCCATATATACCTTCATTTCGATTATTGCACTTTGAGCTGATGGCACAGAATATCTTTCTTTAGAATATGTATTGATAACTTTAAGAAGACTATCCTTATGTATGTTTTTCTTCAAATCTAAATTCAAATAGAGTTCAGCATTCTGGAAAATCTCTTCTTTCTTTTCTAGCATTTTGGAGATCGAAAGAGAATAATTAAGGCCCTTCGAATCCTCAATACAATGATAAAGAAAAGGTCCCCAAAAACACCTTTTCACATTATCCAACCATAGTGGATAGATAACAAAATGTGGCTGTATTTCACCTCGGATCTTCCAAAGTTCAAAACCTATAGCAAAACAACCTACAATTTTATAGTATTTTGATTGAGTGACTGCCGTTAAACCATACCGGTTTATCCACTCGTTTTTTAGTATCGTTTCCTCTTTCATTTTTTTCTTATTATATAACAAAGAGGCTATAATAATTGAAATTCAACAATATAGCCCTTTATTCATTGTTTATTTATCTGGTCTAACTACTTTGATAGAATGATCTTGATATTGATTATGGTATTTATTAAATTGTTTTGAACCCATTCCTGCTTTTCCAAACTTGAAATCATAAATCACTTTGTTTGTTTCGTCTCGGACATCAAGAATTCCTCTTTCTTTCGCCATTTTGTTTTCGAAACAATCATTTACTCTCAACTTTCTACCGCAGAATGGATCTGGACAAGGGCATTCCTCGCATTATGAAGCAACCCATCTGTCTTGCTATAGCCATAATACATCACCTGAGTGTAGGAATCCCCATAACAAGAATGGTCGTAGACCCTTTATCTCCGACGATAGCCGATTCCATAATGGTTGAGGTCGAATGACCGATATCATTATGGTGTCGGTTTTATTGATTTTTTGCGTCGGGAATATTGACTTTCTCGCTCGCCTTACGGCTCGCTCGAAGGGTGCTGGGGCAAGGGCGTTCCGCCCTTTGCAATTCCTCTTTTCCTGAACTCAGCTTCTGGAATATTCAGAATTTATAAAGATCGCTTTTAAAATCATCGATTTGATACTTACAAAGATAAGTATCTATTTAATTCAACTACGTTTTGACTATTTACGTTTTCCGTAAGATTTTACGAACAAACAGAAAGATGGAACAAGAAAGACACCCCAACTTTACAATCTTCTCATAAAATATTATTGTTCTTTTTTTATATATACAACTCCCTTTTGTTTATCATACGGATATCCTGATGGATTATAGTAATAACATGTATCTCCATTAAAATAAAATGAATGATCAATATCATTCTGAATATCTGAGTACATATAGTACATAATATGCGGATTTCCATTATTCACAGAAATAGTACAACTTGAGTGCGCTGCTATAACTAATTTTGAATGAAGAATCGGAACAATGCCAGAAATCACAACACAAGGCTTAAATTTAAGCATAGACAATCCAAACAAGCATCTATAATCTTTATAAACAAAAGAACCAATAAAACTATCCTGTAGCATCCCAGTTAACATATAATCTGCACTAGAATAAAAAAATTGGATTCTATCGGAATCATAATCATTCATATCGCAGTATATGTAATAGTTATCTGCAGGATAGGTTTCTTTTTCAAGATAATCTATATATGTATCCAAAGCAATATATAAATTCGATAATGTAGAATCGTTTTTTAATTCTACGGACAATGCATTTTGAGCCTGAATCTGCATTATGCTTATGTGAAACAAAATAATCAAAGTTAAATTTTTCATTGTTTTATCATTAATAAGTATATTCCACTTTTTCATCAAAAGTGTACCATGTAGCACCTTGCGGGTAAATCCAAAATCTTGGACTATTACTTGATCCCATAGATTTGATCTTATCCTGAATTTTGTTTCTAAAAAAACGATCTCCTGCAGAAGAAACAGCATTATTTCCTCCGTCTTTATCTTTAGGATGACTATGACTAAAATTAATCAAGTAAGGTGCATAAGTTTCAGCATAATTACCTCCAAATCTTTCATATATCGGGTTACAACTTGTAAACACATCAAACTGATCTATTCCATTCATGTTAATTTCAGTCAAACTCCATTCTACTTCAGTATTTGCCGCAACAAATTTGAAGAAATTCATTGATTCTTTTTTATCCGAGCCAAAAGAATAGTGATATAGATGATCTTTACCATCGGATGTTATAGAATTTCCTTGAGGCAATGATTTTACAGAAGCCGATTTTTTACATGAAGACAGAATTCCTTTTTTTACATCAATACTTTTATTTGCAATTGTTTTATTTCCTTTTCTATCTGTATTATACTTTATAAAGTTGTTCTTTTGACTTTCATCTTTTGTATAAGCTGAAGCATACAACACATCATGTTCTGACTCTGTCACGTTTAATAAACTAATCGTACCATCTTCATCCAACCCATAATCATCCATTCCATCCGGATCCACCAGAACAACAGGATTTCCATGACAATAGTTATAAGGAGTCGCACCTACGTTCTTTTCAAACATCGGATCCACACTCAACCACATTGCACCTGTAGGATTCAAATATCTTGCTCCGTAGTAGTACAAACCTGTCTCATTATCTAATTCTTTGGCATTGAACAAGAAATTAGTTGAGAATTGGGAATTACGCTCTTCAACAAACACTTCTCCGTATGGGATATACTCCACATGCTGGGCGATGTTTCCGTCTGCGTCTGTCACGTAGGAAGTTGAGCCAAGATGGTCTGGGTGATAGAAGAATACAAGATCTGCTCCAAAGCCATCGATGTTGCTTAATTTCGACGCAATTCGTTGCTCCGCAGCATAGATGCGCTTTGTGTAGGCTCCGCCGTTCGACACCACGAAATAAGGGTATTTACAATTTTTCAATTTCTTCAATGGACAAACCACTTGCTGTTTTAATGATTTCGAAATCACCCCCCTGCAATTTAAGACTTTTTGCCATAGCAATACGCTCCTCAACTCTTCCTTCCGCTCTTCCTTCCGCTCTTCCTTTTCTTTCAGCAGATGAAATAGTATTATACATGTCTCGGAAATTCTTCAAACTTTCCTCATAGTCATAACGTTCCTCTTTTGTGAACGCTGCTATTTCAGCGACGTCAAATAGTTTTCTGAATATACCTTCTGTTAAGGCTTCGGGCTTATCCTGTAGCTGGTAGAGATTCTTGATGACATAGAACCACTTGTCCATAAATGTCTCAAGTTCGGCCTCCGTCTTTCTGAATTTTGGCATCTCCACGAAAATGAAATTCAGCTTGTCGCTGAAATCTTTGTTGTCATCGTCCTTCAGCTTTACCTTTGTGATTACCTTGCTGGATTCGTCGGCGTCGTCCATCTTGAAATTAAGAATGCCGACGACGTATACAGGCGAGAGTCTATAATCCCACGGCAAATTATCCTTATTTCCTTTCTGCCCCTGCTCACGGATTGCAAAAGACGAGTAGTAGATTGCACGGTCTTGGAAGTGATCCTGCTTCGCCTTCTGCATCTCAACAATGAAACGCTCGTCATTCGCTGTCTGGCAATAGACATCGTAAATAGCTCTTCTTTCGCTGATGCTGTCCCCAAGATTCTCACTGTTAAGATATGTGAGGTCAATTATTTCCGCACCGTCTTTACGGTCAAGAAGAGTGTTCAAAAAACTGATTAACAAATCCTTGTTCGCCTCCGTTCCAAAAAACTTCTTGAAGGCGAAATCAGTGTAGAAATTTATGTAGCGGCTCAATGCGATACCTGGTATGCACATATTCTCTCTCTTGTTTTTGTTTGTTACTATGCCACAAAGGTAATATTATTTTTGAAACAATTCTCATCCTTCATTCCTTTCTTTTCCGCTTGTGCTTACGCACTCGCAAAAGGTGGTGGGGCAAGAGCTTTGCAAAAAATCTACGTTGCAATCTCGTGAAAATGGGGTTGCAATTTTTTTGTATTACGGTTGAAATGATTCTGTAATACTATCGCCTCATTTTTGCGGTGTCAATACGAGTCAAACCATTCCTCCTGTTGACGTCAATTATGAATCAAGAAAAAGCGGAAAAAATAGTGAGGTTTTATAATCTGATGAGAATTATCCTGATTGCGGTCATTCTTGTTTTTATGTATATAAGTCTTTCTAATACAAAATAGTAAACTAATGCAATGTTTCTGATAGACAAGATCTTACATAAGAAAAAGGATGATGCCATTAATCCTGTCGCTATCCTAGAGGATAAGACGACAGAACAGAACTCCCGGACTATACCATCTTCTTATTTTGATTACGATGAAGATGAAGAGTATTGTTGGGAGTGGGATGACGACGATGATGATGACGATGACGACTGATTACAACTTTTGAAATATTATGATAACACAAACGTAACATGTTTGTAATATCGTTGACATAGATTTGTAACGTCAATAAAAGTAAACGCGTAATTTAATTTTATAGACAAATGACAAAAGCATTAAAAACAGTGGATCGCGATGTGTCGTGGATGTATTTCAATCATCGCATTCTTGAGGAGGCTCGCAAGGAGAGCGTCCCTGTGCTTGAAAGAATGAGTTTTCTAGGTATCTACTCCAATAATCTTGACGAATTCTTTCGTGTGAGAATGGCAAGTATCAACAGACTATTGCACTTTTCTGATCCTAAGACAAAGGAAGAGAAGAGAGAACACGATGAGTTGGTGTCGGTGCAAAAAGAGATTAACAAGTTGAATACCAGATACAGTCAGGAGTATCATCTTGCTGTAGATGAGGTTGTTGAGGCTTTACGTAAAGAGAAAATCAATATCGTTGATGAAAAGCATATTGATGAGTCTCAACGAGTATTTGTAGAGGATTATTACAGACAGCGTATAATTGGCCGTATCTCTCTCCTTTGGATTGATGAAATCAAGCATTTTGATAATGAAGGCGACGATACAATATACTTCATAGTGAAGATTGTACGTAAGAATGGAAAACCGAATTATGCTATCATGCCTTTGCCGATAGACAGTTGTGGAAGATGGGTTGTTGTCCCAGCTCCAAAAGATAAGTCGGATGAGAAATATGTGATGTATATTGATGATGTGATAAGAGCCTGCATCCCAATGGCTTTCCCTGGTTTCGACTACGAAAAGATTGAAGCATGGAGTTTCAAATTCACTCGTGACGCTGAGATGGAGATCGACAATGATCTTCGTAATGGTTTGATGCAGAAGGTGGCGAAAGGAATCAAATCGAGAAAAGCTGGTACTCCACTTCGTATGGTGTATGATGAGAATATTCCTGAGGAGGTTATGCGACGCATCACAAAGATTCTCAACGGTGGCAAAAAGACTGACACTGCAATCAAGGGAGGCAGATATCAGAACCATAAGGATTTCATGAAATTCCCTGATTGCGACAGAAAGGATCTTAAATATCCTCGTTGGGCTCCAATATTGCCCGATGAGTACAACACTCAAAAGAGCATCTTTGAATTTATTCGTGAGAAGGATAGATTTCTACATGTGCCTTATCACAGTTTTGACGGCTATATCAGATTGCTTAATGAGGCAGCGATCAACCCTAGTGTCAAGTCAATCAAAACTACATTGTACCGTCTTGCGAAGGATTCAAAAGTCATCAGTGCTCTTATCTGTGCTGCTCAGAATGGCAAGAATGTGACGGTTGTGATAGAGTTGTTTGCTCGTTTCGATGAGGAAAGCAATATCAAATGGAGCAAGAAGATGCAGGATGCTGGAATCAACGTGATCTTCGGTATTGAAGGTTTGAAGATTCACTCTAAAATCACTCTTGTCAAGTTTACAACGGGGCAGAGTGTCGCATGTATCTCTTCTGGTAATTTCCATGAAGGAAATGCTAACGCTTACACTGATATGTTGATGTTCACAGCCAAACGAAATATCACTGAAGATGTTGAAAAGGTATTCAAGTTTATTGAGAGACCGTATAGCCAACCAAAGTTTAAGGAACTTTTGGTTTCTCCTAACGACATGAAAAAGAAGTTCTTGGCTTTTATAGATCAGGAGATAAAGAATCATTTGGCTGGAAAACCTGCGTATATCAAGATTAAGATCAACCATGTGACAGACCAGCAGATGGTGCAAAAGGTGTATGATGCAGCAATGGCAGGTGTGAAGGTGGATATGCTAGTGAGAGGAAACTGTTCGCTTACTGATAATGAGGAGACTAAATCAAATCTTAAGATCAAAGGAATCATCGACAGATATCTTGAGCATGCCCGTATCTACTGTTTCTGCAATGGCGGTGAAGAAAAAGTATTTTTAGGTTCAGCCGACTGGATGACACGTAATCTTGACAACAGAATTGAGGTGGTCACTCCTGTCTACGATCCAATCATCAAGGAGGAGTGCCGACGAATCGTCGACTGGGGATTCAACGACACTACAAATGGACGATGGGTAGCAGGTGAGGATGAACCGACGGAGGAGGTTAAGAAATTCCGTTCACAAGAGGCACTCTACAGCTATTATAAAAATTGTAAAGATGTAAAATAGTTAAAACTATAGATCTATGGGAGTAATGATAGAATACGATTCAAAAAACGTTTTTAACCTTGCTGCGATCGACATCGGTTCCAATGCCGCCAGAATTCTTATCAAGCAGGTTGAAAAGAAGCCCAATGGTATTCGAATGAAGAAATTGCAGTTTCTTCGTATTCCTATCCGCCTTGGTATGGATGTCTTTACGATAGGTAAAATCGGAGACGAACGAAAGAAAATGCTCATCAGGACGATGAAGATCTTCCGTCAACTGCTTGTGCTGTATAATGTGGCTGAATATCAGATTTATGCTACATCTGCATTTCGTGACGCAAGAAATGGAGAGAGCGTTCTTCGTGAAATTAAGAAAAAGACAAAACTAGAGATTAACATTATAAGTGGGGAAGAGGAGGCAAGGATTATCCACGATGATTTCCATGCGTCTGGCAACTTGCTTTATATGGATGTAGGCGGTGGCTCCACAGAATTGTCTCTCGTGTGTGATGGCAAACTGATTGTGAATCGTTCTATCAATATCGGTACTATCCGTCTGCTTAAAGAAACCGTGAGCGCGGAGCAGTGGAATGACATGGTCGATCAGGTCAAGGAGATTGCTCATGGAGTGGAGAATATCCAAATTGTCGGTTCTGGTGGAAACATCAACAAGCTTATACGTCTTGCCTATAAAAACAATAAGACGAAAACTGAATTGTCAGTCGACGCTTTGAACAATCTCTATAGTAAAATGTCGACAATGAGCATCAGTGAGTTGATGGAGACTTATGATTTGCATGAGAACCGTGCTGATGTGATCGTCCCAGCCGCACACGTCTTTCTTACTGTCGCTGAAATCGTGAATGCGAATACGATAGTGGTTCCCAATGTTGGTTTGGCAGATGGAATGATCAACATGATGGTGGAGCAGATTTTGAATTCCAAAAATGAATAATATGAGTTCATCAAAACCAACAAAACTGGAAGCAAAGTCTCCCAAAGAACAACATGTCGAGGAGAAAATTTCCGAACTTATAAATAAGATCCACAATAATCTAGCGGAAGGCGACGACCTTCCGTTGAGATTGTGGACAGCAATGCAATCCAACTTGGAAATCCAATCTATTCAGGATTATTCGAACATGGTTTCAATATCCAGAATTGGTCTGAATGATCATGGTCCAGTACACATGAAGACGGTGTGCCGCAATGCTTTGAAGATGCTTTGTATTCTTCATGACGCGGGTGTAAAGACAAGTCTTGAAAAGGAGAATTCAGGAACTTTTGCCGACAGTGTGTGCGCTGTGATGCTTGCATCCTTATTGCATGACAGTGGTATGACAATAGGTCGCGAAGACCATGAGCTGTATTCAGGAATCATCTGCTATTCTATAATCAACGATTTGTTGAAGACGTTGCTGCCAGACGATAAGGATATAATGCGCCGGACAGTTATCCGTTCCGTCGCTATGGAAGGAATCGTCGGCCATATGGGAACTCATTTGATTCACTCTATAGAGGCTGGTATAATCCTTATCGCTGATGGTTGCGACATGACGAAAGGAAGGGCTAGAATACCGTTGGAGATTCCAACCAAACCAACCGAAGGGGATATTCATAAGTATTCCGCCAACTCTATTGAAAAAGTCAAGATCAAGCAAGGAGAAGAGCGTCCGCTCAAAATAGAGATTGAAATGAAATCGGAAGTAGGATTTTTCCAAGTGGAGGAGGTGCTTATTCCCAAAATACAATCAAGCCCAGCTAAACATCTCATTGAACTCTATGCCGGTGTTGAAGGAGCAGATGTCAAACGATATATATAAACGATTATGAATACATTATTTTTCGGAATTGTAATATTCCTTATTATTCTTGCTGTCTTCGACCTTGTTGTAGGAGTAAGCAATGACGCGGTTAACTTTCTAAACTCTGCAATTGGAGCAAAAGTCGCAAAGTTCAAAACGATTGTGCTGATAGCCGCAATCGGAGTGTTTGCTGGAGCGGCATTAAGCAATGGAATGATGGATGTGGCTCGTCATGGTATCATGATGCCTGAATACTTTTCTTTCTACAATGTGATGTGTGTGTTCCTTGCTGTGATGGTGACCGATGTTATACTGCTGGATATCTTCAACACGTTAGGTATGCCCACGTCTACAACTGTCAGCATGGTGTTTGAATTGCTCGGTGGTGCTTTCGCTATCGCTATCATCCAGATTGTCAATGGAGCGACGGATGCCAATGGAGTGGCTTTGACATTAGGTGATTTGCTTAACACAGAAAAAGCTCTTAGTGTCATTCTTGGTATTTTCCTTAGCGTGGCGATTGCTTTTGTTTTAGGCTCTTTGGTTCAATGGATAGCACGTATGATTTTCACGTTTACTTATAGAGTGAATGGAGTGACAACGGATGCTAAAGGCGACATGGGAGGTCTTACAAGTTCATCGTTAAAAATCGGAATCTTTGGTGGTATCGCTGTGACGAGTATCATCTGGTTCCTTTTGATCAACGGCTTGAAGAACTCTGCATTCATGACTGCTGATTTGAAGAACTTTATCAGCGATAACACTTGGTTGATTCTTGGCGGTGGATTGGTGCTCTTTTCTGTGGTTATGACCATACTAAGCGCATTCAAAATGCCAGTGTTGAAGTTTGTGGTTTTGCTTGGCACATTTGCGTTGGCTATGGCTTTCGCCGGCAATGACCTTGTTAATTTCGTAGGTGTTCCTCTTACTGGACTTGAGGCATACAATGATTTCATCGCACATGGTTCTGGCGATGCGAACAGTTTTATGATGAAATCGCTGATGACCAGTGCTCAAACGCCTGTCGTCTATTTGATTATTGCCGGAGCTGTTATGGTGTTGTCGTTGGTATTCTCTCCAAAGGCTCATAATGTGGTGAAGACATCTGTCGACTTGTCACGTCAGGATGAGGGCGACGAAATGTTCGGTTCGAGTGCGGTGGCGAGAGTGCTTGTACGCAACGCTCATAAAACTGCCAACGTAATCTCTGAACTTATTCCTCAGTCGGTAAGTAAATGGATTGATTCACGATTCAATTCCGACAATGCGATATTGGCCGACGGTGCGGCTTTCGACCAGATCCGTGCAGCTGTGAACCTTGTGCTTGCAGGATTGCTTGTGGCTTTCGGTACAAGTATGAAACTTCCTCTATCCACAACTTACGTCACATTTATGGTGGCGATGGGTTCGTCGCTTGCCGATAGAGCATGGAGTAGGGAATCTGCTGTGTTCCGTATTACTGGAGTTTTGAGTGTGATTGGCGGTTGGTTTATTACTGCTGGAGCCGCATTCATTATGTGTTATCTGATCACAAATGTCTTGCATTTCGGCTCGTTTGTCGCTATGGGAGTGGCTATCGTATTGGCCATTTTCATATTGGTGCGCAGCAATGTAAAGTATAAGGAAGCTGTAGAAATCAGTGAGAACGACCAACTTTTCAAAGAACTTTGCAAAACGCAGAATAAATCAGAGCGATGGCAATTGTTCAGAATGTATGTCAGCCATAATATAAGTGATCAACTTCAGTTTGCTGACCATTGTTTCCACAAGGTGACAAATGCTTTCTTGCAGGAAGAGTACAGACCACTAAAACAGGCGACTCATGAAATTGAAACAGCACGAAAGCAGTTGAAAAGAGCACGACGTCGCGAGATAATTGGTTTAAGAAAGATCAATTCACTACTTGCTGTCGAGAAAAACACCTGGTATTTCCTTGCTAACAACAGTATGGAGCAGATCCTCTACAGTTTGAAGCGAATCAATGATCCATGTCGTGAGCATGTCGGAAACAATTTCACACCAGTGGCGAGCGAATATACTTTTGGATTCTTGAATATTCAAAAGCAGATTGATGAGATCTTCAAACAGGTGGAGATTGTAATCGCATCGTCTGAAATGAGAGAGGAAGAGGTTGGACAATTGCGTGACCAGGCTGAGAAATTGCAGAAATTCATGTCTGATTATCGTAAACAGATTATAGACAGCATGCAGCAACAGACTGTCAATATTGAGTCGACGACTGTTTTCCTTAATCTCATCCAGGAGTCGCAACAGATTCTAAGTTGCATAAGACACATGCTTAGAGGATTACTGAGATTTTCTATGTAATTGTAAAGACGGGAGGCTGAACAATCAGTTTCCCGTTTTTTGTTGATTTAAAAAAGATTATATAGTGGTTGTTCAAAATGAGGATTGTTAGGGACTCATTTTGATTTCTTTGGACCCTGACCAGCACTCCAACGTGAGCCCGGAGGGCGAGCGCATAAATAAGCGTGTGTTGGACAACTCGTATATTTTAGTCACCTCTCTTCTTTCCGTTGACAAGAACCATCTCGCTTGAGTTCTTTTCTATATATTGAGGCTTCATGTTAGAAAGAGTATAGCTCAAACTTCCATGTCTTTAAAAATAATCTCATACAAATAATCGTTTCGATTTATTCTGTCATTTAAGAATTTCATCGCTTCTTCATGACTTCTATTCAAAAATTCATAGGGATTTTCGTTCTCTTCTTGGTTACAACAGATAAAGTCATACGAAAAAGATATTTGTCCGTCACATGTCACGTAAGAATCAATACCTAAAATTTGACAAAAATTTTCTTTTAAGATACCCATAACATCTATAGCTTCTTTTCTTGGGAATACATATGAGTTAAAACCCAATTGTTCCATCAAGTGACAATAATTGCCAATTTGGTATTCTTGAATTATGTTTTCGATAGTCATTTTTAGAAATTGTTTAAATTTAGTTTAAAATCTTTTATATAAGACTCAAAAAAAACGAGTCGAATTATTTAATAAATATTGATTATCAGTTTGATAAGTGGATAATTTTCCGTATCTTTATAGTGACAAAAAACAAAGAAAATGAACAATTACCCAACAAATCTCACCGATAATCAGACCTATAGGTCAAAAACGAAGGCATTTTCGAAGACTTGTTCATAAAGATACACATATACCTCAGAGTCTTGCTGGGCCGATGTGAGTGCCCAAGTCTCGGGCTTATAGATTCGCGTAGTGTGAAAACTTCACATCACGTTGACAAATGCAGAGGCATTGATGGCAACAAGAAAATCAAATGGAGAAAACAACATCTTGTAGTTGACATATTGGGTATCCCTTGGGCTGTCGTTGTACACGAGGCGAATATCCATGACAGCGTAGGTGCGGCAATTAGCCTTCTGCTTTTTGATCCTTAACAAAATTTTCCACTAAAATTTAAACAGCTTCTTAGTTAAAGTAAGTTATTTTCATGACAATAATTCCTTTATTTCTCTCATCGTCTTCATGACATACAATATCAAAGGAAATATCACTATAAGCGAACCCAATACCAATCCATCAAATAGATCTGCTATAAAAGCATTTGCGGTAAACAATCCTTCACCTACACAAACCACCAATAATGGATGCTTGGATACATTAGAATATACAGCCTTGATATTTTTGTTGCAATTCATGACTACAAAGCCTAACAATCCAGATATCAGTACCACTGAAACAAATGTCAGCATAAACTCATAATCTGATAATTTCACAGGAGCCCACCCCTTTGTTGTCATCCAACAAATAGCACCTGATACAACAAGTGTCAAACAAAAATATAGAATCAAAAACCGAAGGATATACTTCTTGAATATTTTCATATTAAAATCAAAAAAGCGACAAGCATTACGCCCGTCGCCATTATAAAAACTGATTATAAATCAATTGTAGACACGATTGCCGAAAATGAAGCTTCCGACACGTACAAGTGTACTGCCAAGCAATGTTGCAATCTCGTAATCTCCACTCATTCCCATTGACAATTCCGAGAATTTAGGAGCAAATGTTAGTTGTGCTGAATGATAGAATGAAGACAACTGTTCAAACTCATGTTTGATCTGTTCTCTGTCATCAGTAGCCGTAGCCATACCCATCAAACCAACAACCTCTACATTTTCATATTTTGACAAAGCATTACTGTCGTAAAGAGCTTTCACATCCTCAAACGAAAAACCGTATTTTGTCTCCTCCTCTGCGATATGAACCTCTAACAAACACTTCACCACCCTATCAACTTTCTTTGCCTGCTTATCAATCTCTGCAAGCAAATGTTCGCTGTCAACACTATGAATCAACTCAACAAACGGAACAATATACTTCACCTTGTTAGTCTGTAAGTGTCCGATGAAATGCCATTTTATATCTTTTGGCAACGCCTCATATTTTCCTACCAACTTCTGGGCATGACTTTCAGCAAATAGACGCTGGCCAGCAGTGTCATAAGCTTCCTGAATTGCCTCTTTAGGATGGTATTTCGACACAGCAAGAAGCTCTGTGCCTGGCTTCAATTTAGATTTAACCTCGTCAATTCTATCCTTGATTGCCATAGTTTGTTATTAATTAAAATACGATTCCTCCAATTATGCATCAGCACCATCTTCTGAAAGATGTGTCAAATCAGCATCACTATTGTCATCCATTGTGTATGGGAAGATATCAAGGATTGGAGTCTCCTGAATAGCAACAATCTCGTAATCAGACACAGAATCCTTCATATTCTCAATCAAATGGTCTGCTGCATTCATCAAATCATTTCCAATCACAAGGATATTTGAATTAGCACGATGCTCCTTCGCACTTACCTCATCAATTGTGATGAAAGCCACCTTGAACTTATACCACTTGTCTCCCTCCTCATTAGGGAAAATTTCGTTGATTGGAGACTTCTTGATACTAGCCACAGTGAACTCGCCGAATGGTGCCACCTCACGGCTAATTCTATCTTCCGCCTCTGAAAAATTCAACGCCTCTACAAGATAAACCTCCGTTGCTCTTGTACTCTTACCGTTTTCATCGTCTTTTCTATAGACAACTTTACACTCAAACCAAATATTCATAATTAATTGTATTTATAAGTCTTTATTATTCAGCAAGTCTGAAACCGAATGTGTACTTGTCCGTTGGTGAACATGCACGACGGTAAGCTACACCACAGCGAGCCTTCTCATGGAAATATCCACTACCCTTCATCACCTTGCGTCCTTCGATAAGTTTATTCTTTATCTTATCTCCCTCGTCTATTTTATAAAGCGAGAAAGTATCAGTATTTGCATAATAGAAATCTTTCTTAACCTGTGGCTCAAGATACTTAAAATCATCGGAACACCACTCAGACACATTTCCTGTCATATCGTATATGCCAAGTTCATTGGCTTTCTTTGTTCCGACTGGATGAGGTTTAGCATTCGCATTCTCTCGAGTCCAACCTACCTCATTAATATCGTTTGAACCTGCATACTGAAAATCCTTAGACATCACACCTCCTCTTGCTGCAAACTCCCACTCTGC
Source organism: Paludibacteraceae bacterium (assembly GCA_045641065.1). GTDB lineage: Bacteria > Bacteroidota > Bacteroidia > Bacteroidales > Paludibacteraceae > UBA1723. The sequence goes on from JAZUGF010000112.1 coordinate 14,588, forward strand.
CTCTTTAGGCAGACGGTAATTTTTGCCTGTCTTCTCATTCAACTTCGCAATAAAAGCAACCGCATCATTATAAGACACATTATATACAGGAAGGTTATCTCCCTTAATCGGACTCGGATTATTAGGCATCACCATGTTCCATTGTGCCTGAGTCACCTCATATTTTGCAATCTTGAACGAATCAACAACAGCCTCAACCTCTCGTTTTTCTCCCATCATAAATTTGCCTCCAGCGACAGATATCATACCGAAATCAATCTCCAACTTAGGCATTTGAGGCATATCAGGAACATCAGATACTGTAGTGTTGAAAGTAGACGACTGGATTTCCACATCCTCATCGTAAGCAGCAACCATACATACAGCATCATCAATATTACCGTCGCCAATCTTTGCAGCTCCTAATTCAGGCAATGCTTTCAAAGTACGCATAATTTTAAGACTACCAAGATTATCTCTGCTCACATAACCCACAAGATTATTTTTTGTGTCAAATACAGGAGAGCACTCACCTCCAGCTTCAATCGCATTGTCCAACATAAACATCTTACCAAACATTTGAATCTTTGATTTAGATGTGTAAGTGTCAGTCTTAAACATAGTAATCAATGGATATGAGACAATGGACACGCTATCCGCTTTCACTGGATCTTTTGAAATGACATATGGAAGTGTTTCGATCTGCTTGTCTACCTGAATGATTGCGATATCATTCTCCAAGTCGACGCGAACCACCTTGGCTTTGTATGCCATAGAAAACGATTTTTCCAAACCATAAACTACAATAGATTTTGCATTGCTCACTAACGCATAGTCAGTCACAATCTTACCATCATTACTGATCAAAAAGCCAGTACAACTACCAACAACATCAGCAAAGGCAGCAGATACAGATGCCACCAAAGCAATCAAAACACAAAGTATATTTCTCTTTATAACCATCTTATTCACTTTGTTACAATACAAATTTCACGCTTCTTAGGTTCGTGATTAATTTCAATAATATTTTTTTTACGCAAACGCAATAGTTTGTAAACGTCATGTTCAGTTCTCACCAAATTCCCGTCGACGGAAATATTGACAAAATCCGCATTACTTAGAGAATCCATCAACGTCTTTGCGACAAAATTGAATCCGTCTTTGGCATCTCTGGTACGCAATACACGTCGACTTTCACAAATTCCATCATAACCAACCTCACGATGATACTCTATTTCACGGAACTTGGCATGTTTGCGATAATAATAAGATACCGGAGTCGGCATTCTTCTCACTTCAAAATCATCATAGTAGTCGCCTTTATTGACTACTGTACGGCAATTTGTTTGATTATAAGGCAAATACGAGCTTACTTTTGGCCCACACGACACTAAAACCGTCGCAACAACAAACATCATAAAATATCTCGTCAACCTACAAATCATTTCATTAACCGTTTACCTTACAAAGATAAGAATTTATCAAATATGGAAAGAAAAAACTTATTAACAACGAAAGGCTCAATCTAAGTGATTGAGCCTTTCGCATATTGGAAATTTAAATCATTTCACAATAGCTTCTTTTATCATTTCAACGATGTATCTAACATCATCATCAGTCACATAAGGACCTGCAGGCAAACAGAAACCTACCTTGAACACAGACTCTTCTACTCCATTAGTGTAGAAAGGAGCGTCTGCATATACAGGCTGCTTATGCATTTGCTTCCATACAGGACGAGCCTCGATCTTCTTGCTAAGCATGAATACACGTAGAGCCTCAACATTCTCGTTAGGCTGGCAATCTGTTGTTGCACTATCTACTGCCTTGATTACACCAGCAGCTCCACCAACAGCTGTCTTGATAACCTCCTTATATGCATTTTCCTGGCCAACAACCTTCACGTCTGGATCAATAGTCGCAGTACACAACCAGAAGTTAGCATCATAGCGAGGATCTGCTGGTTGTTTGTGAATCTGAACTCCCTTAACATCCTTCAACAACTCCTCGTAAAGAGATTGTACATGTTTGTGATGTGCAATATGATCAGCAGCAATAGTCATCTGTCCACGACCAATTCCTGCACAGACATTAGACATACGATAATTATAACCTATTGCTGAATGCTGGTAGTATGGATATGCGTCACGTGCCTGAGTTGCATACCACATAACTGTATTCTTATCCTCAGCCTTCTCACAAATCAACGCACCTCCACCAGAAGTAGTGATCATCTTGTTACCGTTGAATGACAATACTCCGAATCTACCGAAAGTACCAAGTGATTTGCCATTGAACTTACTACCGAATCCTTCAGCAGCATCCTCAACTACAGGTATTCCATATTTATTGGCAATTGCCATAATCTTATCACAATCGTATGGCATACCATAAAGAGCAACAGGAACTATTGCCTTAGGTGTTTTTCCTGTCTTTGCAATACGATCCTTAATTGCCTCCTCTAGAAGTACGGGGTCCATATTCCATGTTACAGGCTCAGAACCGACAAAAACAGGTTTTGCTCCAATATATGTAATAGGGTGAGATGACGCACAGAAAGTAAACGACTGCACCAAGACCTCATCACCTGGCTGAACTCCACATCCTAACAAAGCAAGGTGTACAGCTGCAGTTCCAGCACTCAATGCCACAACTTCATTCTTACCACCATGAAAAGCTTTCAAATCTTCCTCAAAAGCATTAACATTTGGTCCTAGAGGCACCACCCAATTCGTATCAAAAGCCTCCTTAACATATTTTTGCTCCACAGCATTGTCTGACATGTGGGCCAAACAAAGATAGATCATCTTTTCAGGAACGTATGACATAATTTTATATTTTAAATTCAGTTTATTTTAAGGTTTCTACCACTTTGAACGGGACACCATAACCTTTTGAATTATCAGGGACATCTTTTACAATTACACTTCCCGCTCCTACAAAACAATTCTTTCCAATCTTAACACCTTGTATTATAGACGATCCGACACCTATCCAAGTACCAGACCCTACACGGACATTTCCACTTATTGTGACTCCAGGTGCAATATGAACAAAATCTTCAATCACACACTCGTGGTCAATGCTTGCCTTTGTGTTTATAATACAATGTTTACCTACTGCAACATCAGCCTGTATCACAACGCCTTGCATCACTACTGTTCCTTCTGCTATTTTAGAAGACTGAGAAACTATAGCAGATGAATGTATCGCTGTAGCAAATTTGCAATTCAAACGTTCTACTATTTTTTTTCTTATGTCGCACTTTCCAATACTGACAATGACAGGATCACAACCATCATAATTATGAAGTACTGGCAATCCGAAAAAATTAGACAAAGAAAGATCATCATCAATAAATGCCTTCACCTCTATTCCAGCATCATCCAATATCTCCTTTACAACCTTTCCATGTCCACTAGCACCGTACAAATACATAATTATATAATGTTAATTGGATCCGTTAAAAAGTTCCATTGTAGCATTTCCGTCTTGAGAAATGCCATCTCTGACCAATACTTTCTTGATTGTGATAAAAATCACTTTTATGTCAGTCAACAAAGACACATTATCAACATACCAAACGTCTAACTTAAATTTCTCCGTCCAAGATATAGAATTTCGGCCATGACACTGAGCCCATCCAGTAATACCTGGACGTACTTCATGACGACGAGCCTGTTCCCTGCTGTACAAAGGCAAATATTCCACTAGTAAAGGTCGCGGACCGATAAAAGCCATGTCTCCAACAAGTACATTCCAAAACTGAGGCAATTCATCTATTGATGTAGAACGCACAAATCTTCCTACTGAAGTAAGACGTTGTTCGTCAGGAAGCAGATTTCCATCCACATCCCTTTCATCCGTCATAGTCTTAAACTTACAAATTTTGAAAATTTCCCCATTTAATCCAGGTCTCTCCTGAAAAAAGAAAACACCCGCACCTTTATTTGCGAAATGCAAAAACAATGAGATAATGACTAATGGCACAAACAAAATAGCCAATGCCGTCAACGCAATACAAAAATCTAAAATCCTTTTAAAAAAGTTTTTGTACATAAGTAAATATTTAATACGACAAAAGTAAGACTTTGTCTCATTAATTCATAATAGAATCGTAGAAATCATACAAACATTTTCTAACATAAGACTGTTCAAATCTTTCCGACACCATTGTTCTTGCTTCTTTAGCCAACGACAGTCTATATTCTGGATCTATCATACTCTTCATCGCATCATACAATGAATCTGTATTCCTTGGAGGAATGATAACACCATTTCTTCCATTTTCTATAATTTCCCTAGCTCCATTAATATCAGTAACAATTTGAGGCAATCCCATAGCCCCTGCTTCGATTACTACATTTGGGAATCCCTCTCTATATGAAGCGAGTATTGCTACATCAGACGCTGCAAACCAAGGTCGCACATCCTTTTGCATGCCAACACATTCTATCGCATTGCAAGAAGAAATCATCTCCAATACATGTGGTTTCAAAGGATCAAGTTCTCTCTCTTCTGGACCAACAAGAATCAAACGAGTAGAAGGATTTTCATTATTAAGTTTTACAAAAGCATCAACAATCTCATTGACACCTTTGTCTCCAACCAATCTTCCAACTGCGACAAAAGTCACTACACCTTCCTTTCTAATTTTAGAAGCCTCTTCTTCTACCTCTTCTGTTCTATCATAACGAACTAGATCAATACCTCGAACATTACCATAGCCAAGTACCTTTAATTGCTTCTTGGTAATTCCATTATTAAGCAAATCATTTTTTACACCTTGCCCTTCTGGAATGATGTGGGTGGCACACGCACATGTCAACCAATCCGTTGCCATTAGAATCCGCTTTGTGATTCCAGTCGCTGTAGGGAACACCAAACCAGTAAACGTATGAATACGCAATGGCACTCGAGCCATCCAAGCAGCAGCCATACAAAGCAAACCTGCTTTGGGAGTCATCGAATGAACCATACGAGGTTTTTCTTTGCGAAATACTCGGAATAAATTCCACAAAGATCTGCAATCACTCAACAAAGAAATATGACGAGCCATAGGGACAGCAATAGTTCTGACACCCTCTCTATCACGTACAATATCCAACTCCTCTCCTGGTGACGACACTGCAACAACCTCATACTTCTCGGATAGTTCCTTCAACATTCCGTTGCAAAACACATCAAGAGAAAGAGGCACCGTAGTAGCGCGAACAATCTTATCTTTCATAATTCAATCAATTAAGAGTTTTTAAATTAATCCATAAATCTCCTAATTTTGAGAATATAAGAATCAACGACTCAATTCTTCTTTATAAACAGACAAATACTTGTCTACCATAACACTAATATCATATTTGGAAGCCTTTTCCTGACATTGTTTGATGATACGATCATGGTATTCTGTGTCTACATCCAATCTCTTTATTTCATTAGCGAAATCATCCGCATCTTCATGCTTGAAAAGGACACCGCATCCATACACGATTTCATGCAACCCATCTACATCGCTTGCTAAAAATGGCTTTCCTGATGACATTCCTTCTATAGAAGACAATGACAAGCCTTCGTAATGACTGCACATTACAACATAATCACTTGCCGCCAAAACATTAGGAACATCAGTACGAAGGCCTAACAAATGAACTCGATCTGTCAAGCCGAACTCTTTTATCATATTTTCAAACAAGAGTTTACGGTCATCATCTCCCCCTCCTACCAAGCACAAATGATATTCTTCAGGCAACAACGCCATCGCTTTAATTAATGTTGGCTGATCCTTCTGAGGTCTAAATGCAGCAACATTAGTGATAATTTTCTTTCCAATTCTGCGTACATCTTCAGCAGGTGTAGCATTTGCATATCTATTGTAATCTATTCCATTATAGACGGTACAGACATTTTTCGAACGAGATGCCCCCATATATTGGCAATGATTTATTTCAGCCTGGTCGCTGATGCAAATCACTCTTGAATACTTTGAATACATCCAATTATCGATCGGCTTATAGTAAGATTTCTCTCGTCTTCGATTTGTCGTGTTATGCTCTGTTGTTATCAGAGTTGTCTTCTTGCTGCAAACACTTGCAATGGCCGCAAACAACTGTGACGCTGTGTTATGTGTATGGACAATATCCCATCCTTCATTCATCAGTTTGCGCAATTCCAAAATATTCTTTGGATTGTAGACGTTACTTCCTCCCGATAGAGTATTGACTTTAACATTAGCCTTTTCCAAATCGTCAAAAAAAGGAGTACGGGTGCCGTTAAAAACACACAACTCTACATGGTGTCCCTGCTCTTTCATTCTAGGCAACAAGTCTACCATCAATTTCTCTGCACCTCCAGTAAGAAGCGATGTTATAACATGCAAGATTCTCATTTTCCGTAAAGGCTGTTTTTCATTACTTTATTCTTATTCACGAAATATAATGCGATACCAGGCACTATACAAAAGAACGTAAGAATTTTCATCGGAGATTCCGACAAAAATGACCAGTTCTTAGAACGGATCGAATGCGAGACATAATGTATATTGTTCATAACTTTTCTCTTGAAAGACTTTGTTTGGGACATGTCGAACTTACGGAAGAACGCCCAACCCTTAGGATTGTTCCAATACTGCTTCCACATTCCAAAGCTTGATCCATCCAACTGATACTCTACAATGACATAAACATTGTTGCTTACCAACAATTCATAATCAGCGTCAATCATATTGTACAAGTATGCAAGACCCACATATCTCTCTCCTTCAAAAATAGGATACTTTGGATACTTCTTTACAATTTCAGTGCGGTAGATCATCTTCTTGTCTCCGCTGCCTCCAAGTTCCTCGTAGTATCTACGAAGAGTTGTAGTCTTCAATCCATCAGGGAAATTGGCACCAATAACTTTGCCATCCTCTGTCGCATCCAGACCGATAATGCCAGCATACTTGTCAGAACCGTTCTCCTTCCAAAATGAGACAATCTTCTCTACTGCATCATCAGGCATGAAATCATCGGAATCAATACACGTGTTCAATTCCGTCTCTATATAATCATAAGCTGTATTGTGAGCACCATGCATACCTTGGTTCTCCTGATAGACATATCTGATATCTATCTTTCCTTCTTTAATCCAACCCTCAACCAACTCTCGTGTATTATCTTTCGAACCGTCGTCTACGACCAACCATTCGAAATCCTTTGAAGTTTGTCGACACAAACTTTCGTATGTTCTGCCTATAGTGTGAGCACGATTGTAAGCAGGTGTAAATACAGTTAATGTTTTCATCCTTTTATCTTATTTATGACATTCACAATGCCAAAAACAAACTTGGCACCGAAAACCTTTATCAATTTATTTTTAAGCAAATGCAATCTAAAGTTCAAAGACTTTTGATCCATCCACGAACATGAATAATGATGTATCGAGACGGTATTGCTTGTCAAATCTGTCAATCCAGTAGTAGAATCCATAGGGCAGAAATACTCGGCTGGATAAATTTTGAATCCAGCGACGTCCTGAAAACGATGTTCATTAACAAAACCATATTTTTTCAATGTTTCTGTCGTATGGTATACGATAGTTCCTTCATCAAACGTAAACGCTGGCTTGCTCTCGTACAAATCCAACATCTCTCTCAAAAACGGCGAGTTTGGTTCACAACCCATTCCTAAGCCTGCATTTACACCTATAGGCTCTCCACTTGAAGGGTCTTGTGTTGCCAAACTTTTTTCAATTCCCATGAAGTTACCTGCTGCAATCAGATGATCCATATTACGAATTACCTCAACATCTGTATCGAAATATACTCCACCCTCTTTGTACAAAACCCAAAATCTTGCATAGTCGCTTACAAATGCATATTTTTTTTGTTCATATGCTTCTTTTACATATGGACAGCAATTAATATCAAAATTGCTTTCGTTCCAAACCTTTATTTCGTAGTCGGGAAGATACTTCTTCCATGAAGCCAAACATGCCTGTGCATCCTTAGGTAGAGGATTTCCTCCGAACCAACAGTAGTGGATTATCTTAGGTATCATAACACTATCAAATTTTCATTATAATTAAAAGCTATCTGATTTCTTCAACCGATTGCTCCTGCTTTAATTTCACTATAGATCCTGATGGGATAACACCATTAATGACACAACCAGCTCCAATTACGCAATTGTCTCCAATTTCAGTGCCTTTTAGAATTATAACATTAGATGCTATCCAACAATTATCCCCGATCTTAATTGGTGCCGATGATAAATCAGAACTTACTCCTTCATTGCGAGAGAACTTGTGGTTATTGTCAAATATCTTGACACTTGGTCCAAACATACAATGTTTGCCAATTGTAACAGATTTATGAGCACTTACCATACAAAAACGGTTCATATAAGTTCCATCTCCTATGCTGACTTTACCCTCTCCATGAGCCTGGATATCACAGTCTGCAGCCAATTCAATGTTCCTTCCAATAGAGACGCTAGCATTTCCGAATATTTTGACGTCGGCAGAAGGACTGATTCTTTGCATCCAATGAGCAGACCAACGAGAACCATAACGCAATTTTTTGACAATAAACATCAAAAGATTATATGCGACAACAAATAAAAACCTTACCATAAATTAAAGAACACTGTAAATTTTTTCAACCTCACTCTCGTTTCCGTAGTCATGAGTCTTTAGGTATTCTGCCAATTCTTCAGCAAGAGCCTTATTCTGAATTAAGGTTGCAATACCAGACGCAGTTTCCATTTCGTCAAGAGGGACTATAATTCCGTCGACTCCACTCTTGATCTGAGACTTTGCTGTCGGATAATTTGTAATAACAACCGGTTTAGCCAAAATCTGAGCCTCACGAACTGTCACACTCTTTCCTTCATAAATACTTGGCTGAGCATAAAGATCACAAGCCTTAATGTATGGATATGGATTAGTTTTCTTTCCGAGTAAAATCATGCGATGACGCATATTATACTTATCCAATGCCTCCTGAATCAAATGATCGTCACCATAACCTATTATGTACCATTTGAAATCTACGCCAAGTCGTTCCATCTCAGCGCAAATTTGAGGGACTGCCTCAAAATGTTTAGGTGCTGAGAATCTTCCGATACTAAGAATCTTAGTAACTCCGTCTTCCTTCTTAAAATAATCAGAGTCAGCATCTGTCTCTGGTGCCAAATCTGCTTGCTGGTTAATAAACTCAGGAGAAAGGATATTTTCTATTAGGATAATCTTATCCTTCAACTCAGGGAACGTCTTTAAGAAAGAAGTTGTGCAATCATCACTGATTGAAGCAATATAGTCATAACCACCCCACACTGGCAGTTCGACTTCCTTATTTACATGTACAGTGCTGTAATCAGTATGGATCCAACACATCTTCTTTTTTGCCTTTACCTTATTTAGAACAAGATTATGGGGCTGTACAAAACTGATTGCCAAATCATACTCTCCCAAATAATCCAAAGACGGCATTGCAGACTCAACCTCCTGCGATATTAACAAAAATGCGCTGATATCATGTCTCTGTTCCTCTGGAGATAATGAATTTAGATATTTTGCATATTTTCGTCTTGCAATCAATCGTTTCCATGCGATTTTCCAATGACCTTCTTTTATAATTGTAGACAATGGACGTTCTATGCTTGTATACTCGGGAATCTCAGGCAAAAGATTGACATAATCCGGAATCAATGGCATAAATTCTCCTGTATGCTGATTAACGAACAAATCAACATCTACCTTATTAGGGTCTAAAGACGAAAGCAATCCAAGCAAAGCACGCTCTGCTCCTCCAATTTCAAGATAATGGATATTGATGAATATTCTCGGTTTCATCAGAAATTAATGATAGTAAACAATTGTCATGAATAAAGTAAATCCAAGATGACCCCAAATAATCTTGTTTCTATTCTCCACTAATGGATGGGCCATGTTCTCAATTTGAAAACATGGATACAATAGAAGTACCGGATACATAAACCATGATAGATATGCAATACGATTAGTAAAGTTAGCATACATACATAGCATCCAGATTCCATTAGTACATAGATACATGTTAAGCATGGAATCGTATAATTCATCCATTAACTTATATTTGAACTTAACATAATATCCCATAATTACGGGCATTGCAGAATACACGACAAAGTCAATACGGAATCCCTTTACTGTATTATAGGCATCACCTTCATCCAAATAATTGGCACCGGAAGAATCAGACATTCCAGCAAACAAATTTTGGAAAAAAGATACATGACCGGCAGACATCACTAAACAAAACAACCATCCATAGAAAAACCACTTCTCATTTTTGAAAAATAATGTCAAGACATATGCAGCAACAGGCATCTGCATAGAATGATGGAATCCCCAAGACAACAACAAAAACAGAATGGAAACAGGCAAAAAATCACGATATGCCAAAGCTAACAAAAACAAAGAAGAAGCAGCTCCTGCCTTAATACCATTTGTTCCATATGTGAAACATGAAAATGCAGCAAGACATACCAAAAAAGACAAAACCACATGGTTAGGGAACAACTTTACACATGAAATATACATGCCTCCATAGTATATAATCGATATAAATACAATAAAGAACCTTATGGAGAATCCATTACATGCCATAAAGTTGAACATATTGTCAAATAAGATATTAGAGGTGCCCCAATCAAATCCACGCCAAACCGCAAGGACATCCCAATAAAGTGCATAGTTTCCTGTATCGCCAAAATCATATGTGGCTGGTCGCCAACCGATAAAAGCAATCATAACAATACACAAGAGCAACCCTCCAACAAGATTTTCTCTTTCTGAAGGAAGTCTCTTGGTATCTATTGTGGCTACCGTACAAATAATTATTACGATAAGGTATACGTATTGATATACAATTCCTATATTCATACTTTTATAATTGATTTTCCATCCATAATTTGGATTCTTCAATCTCTTTCTGTAAAATCGGATTCACTTTGTCATAATCTATTTCAAAACGATCCCCAATTTCTTTGATGGTACTGCTATTCACAAGATGATCAATAATACCATAACGGCCAAGCAAGTCCTGCATACGAGTATTCAAACCATCGGCTCGCTTAACAACAAACATATTTTTATTAAAAATAAACGAAAATGCAGTGGCATGAAATGAGTTACTTACAACGCATGTCGCATTTTTCACCAACGCGACAAAAGCATCCGGACCATTATTAATGTAGCACTTGTCCGCATATCCCAATTTGAAAGGACCAACAGAAAATATCTTTAAATCATTTTCTTTGGCTATTGTTTGTGCAACTTCACGAACCTCATTACTGCATTCAAAATCATAAACCAAAACATACTTTTCATTCTCCCCATCCTTTGTTGCTATTTCTTTAGCCCACACATCAGCGTCAATCAAGAAGACTGGATCACAAACTAGGGTTGAATCATAGCCCAAAGTTTTAGCCAACTTAACACCTGATGGTTCACGAACAGAGATTTTGTCTAAACAAGCTAACTTTGCCTTTACAAAATCCTCGGTTCCTACCTTTAAAGAAGACGTTGCAAAAGATGCAGCATAACTGATACGTTTAGTTTCAGCTCCTCCAAAATCCAAATAGAAAGAAGGGTCTATTCCGTTTTTGAATGTAGTGTTCCATATTTGATCACTACCAGCTACATATACATCTGCTTTAGGAGGGTTCTGTTTCAACTCTTCTTCAGACAAATAACATTGATCAGTAACTAAAGGAGTAATGTATTTTTGATCAAAAGCATCAAAAGCAGACTTTCTTGATAAAGATTTTTTCCAAGATGGATATTTAGCAGCTAAATATAACCACTTAACAATAGGCTTGTCAAAAATGGGATTATTCACAGTTAGAGTAAAGTGGCCACGTAAATAATCTGGACGATAATCAATTATATTGACTTCATGCCCCAACTGTTTTAGGTACGAAGCCAACGCCCAAGCTTGCAAAGCAGCCCCATGGTTATATACCCTATGACAAGTGATAGTTGCTATTTTCATTTATATATTATTCTTGTTTTTCCTTGAATACAAATTCTTTCTGTATCAGATAGTTCAACACTACATAAATACACATGCCTATGCACATCGCTATATTTTCCTGAACTACCAAACTCTGAGAACTTAATGCCCATAATGCTATTGGTTTTGCGATGCCATAACTTATACCGTAGCAAACAGCCACAGTCAGGACAAACTTGAAAACTTGACTCCAAGAACGTTCTTTATTTTTGAAAGTAAAGAATTTATTAAGGAAAAAACTCACAATGCCTCCAACTATATAATTGGCTGCAGAAGCTACCCAATATGAGCATCCTGCAAAATTATAAAGCAGGAACATGGTTCCCATTCCAACCACTGTGTTAATCACTCCTACAATAAGAAATCGCTTCATTGTAGGATCAAAAATTTTCTTGATATTCACCAGTTCGGAAATATTATTCAATGCAATACTTTCAACTCAGGCAATCATTCGCCCACATAAGTCAAATTGACTTTATAATTCTAATAGTTCAAACACCTTCTTGCTCTCAGTCTCTGCAGTACGATTAACCTCATTTGCGACAGTCGCCTCCAATTTTGCTTTTAATGCACTATCAGTCAAAAGCATTTCGATCTTGTTTGCTATGTCTTCAGGAGTCATTTCACAAATAAGACCATTCTCGCCATCGGTGATTTGATTATATGCACAAGGGAAATTAGTACAAACCTCTGCCTTACCTAGAATTCTAGCCTCAGTCACAGTCAAACCAAATCCTTCAAATATAGATGTTTGAGCATAAATATCCGCAGCCGACATATAAGGATATGGATTTGCCTTTTCACCAAGAAGCTCAACATAATCCTCTAGATGAAATTCAGAAATCAGTTTTTCTATTTCTGGTCGCTTTATTCCGTCTCCTACAAAGCTCCAACGGAATTTATATCCACGTTTTCTAAGTTCATTTGCAGCCTTCACAGCCAAATCATAACCCTTCTGATGAGTCATTCTTCCAGTAGTGACGATACGAGTACCTTCAAAATTATCAGTAAATCCACTTTCTTTTGACATCTCTCTAATCAAAACTGGATTAAGAATGTCATAAATAGTAACAAGTTTAGACTTATCTCTAACATATCCTTGGGAAACAAGGTCGGAACTTACAGCATCACTAACACCGATGACTCTGTCGAATTTATCGTATATTGATGCATTAAAATCCACATTATATCCCGCTTTCATCAAATCAACATTTGCCCACGAAAACTTTTTTGTAGCACTCACACAATTTGCCACATAATATGTTGGGAATCCCTGCTGATAAGCAAATGCATAGTCATACTGACAATCCTGCTTCATTGAATCAAGTGTCCATCCAACGCTTTTCCAATAAGTCTCAGCAAAATGTTCCTTTTTTCCAATCATCTTATATAGTCTGATTTTCAAAGAATGACTTAGAAGCCCTAATTTTGATAACAAACTAGAAGACTGAGGCATACTGACAACGTCAACCTCTTTAGGAACATAACATTCAAAAACACCCCCACGTTTTACCAACATAAGAGTAACGTCGACTTTATTATAATCAAGCAATGGCAGCAAACTTACAAGGCTTTTCTCTGCACCTCCGCAAGTCAAGCTATCCATCATGAACAACACTTTCTTTTTCATATCTCTTATAACAATATAATTCTATATTTGTATAATTTGTATATTATCAGAATAGATTCGGGTATCTAAATCTAGGATTTTAATTATTCAAGCTTCATTGTCGTGTACCCAAACTTCTTCATTATCCATTGAAATATATAAATAAATCTCCATTTGAGCTTATCTTTCAATGTATAATTAAAATCCTGCTGTGGTTTTTCCTCTCGCCAACTTCCTATCGCCATATGATGACATACCGACTCTGCAGTTTCGTCTACAGCATCAAAATATTGTGACGGATATACAACAAGACCATTATCCAAATTCTGTATCATTTGACTCAAAGGTTTCCAATCATATCCATAAGTGCGAGCGATTTCAGCTTGAATATATGGTAAAAGGACAAAATTATACCTTAAATTCGCTGGCAAATTAAGGTTTTGAGATAATACAAAATGTCTACCTTCAAAATATTCCAAACACATTTTGACAAATGGATGCCCCTTTTCTGCACCCATACAATGAGATGTTAGATATTGAGAAGAACGAGAACCTGTAAAATGGATGTATGATTCTTTTCCAATAAACATTTTATGATCTAAAAAACGATCAAAATTGGAAATCAACAAAACATCTGTATCCAAATAAATGCCACCATAATTCATCAATGCATACAGTCTGACATAATCTGCAGCATAGGCCCATTTTCGTTCAGCAAGAGTTTCTCTCAAAAATTCAGAATCAATGGACTCTATCGCTTTCATGTCCCACAAACGCAATTCGTAACCATTCAAATGCGTTTGCCAGCTATCCATACATTTTTTTATCGATTCTGGAAACGGATCTCCACTAAACCATGTGTAATGTATAATTTTCGGAATCATATTTAGCCCTTTATTGTAGACAACCAACGATAAAAACGCAAAGGAGCAAAATAACCCTTGGATCCTATCGAATAAACAATTTTATATAATTTAGGTAACGAATTATCCGTCAATGTCAAATCTACAGTCTCAGGAAATGTAGAATACCATGACTGATAATCCTGAATTCTTAAAAAGCAATCTCTTGCCGACTGTTTTAGTACGCAAAATCCAATTCCTGGATCAAAATTGTGCGTCTTAAAAAAAGAGTCAAGCTGCTGTAACGACATAACTTGTGAATCCATAAGCTTTTTGCTTTTTGTCGCTTCAGAAGTTATTGAATTGTTTCTCTGACACAAATAATGGTACTTAGGGCCATGAACATTAGATATTGTTGATGCAAAATAATGAGCTCTCATCAACATATTCATATCCTCTGTCATGTTGATATTTTCAGGTGGGAAAATATCGTAATCTCTCAACAAAGAGGTTTTTACACAAGTACTCCACAATGGCCACATCATTTGTTTTTTAGAACAAATTCTGTCATGTGGATGATTGTAATCTTCGTAAACAAAATCCTTGCCACTTCCATCCTGAAATTCAGCTCGATAGTCGCAACAAATTATATCCGCATTAGTTTCTTCAGCCTTTTGTGCTATTTTCTCATAATAATCAAGGTCAACCCAATCGTCAGAATCACAGTGAATCATATAATCGCCTTTAGCAACCATCATTCCTTTTTTTCTTGATCCTGATTGGCCTATATTCTCTTGATTTTTAAGAATAACAACATTTGGTTCTCTATTTGGATATTCAGCCAGTACAGACTTTAATATTTCAATAGATTTATCCTTCGTACAGTCATCTACAAATATATATTCCAATTCTTTATAAGATTGCTCAAAAAGAGATCTAGCACACCTCTCTATATAGCATTCAACGCCAAAAACAGGAATAATAATAGTAATGGTTTTCATCCGTTTTTATGACTATGAAAAAGAATAAGTTAAATTATTTCGCTTCTCGTATTCATAATAAAGCTTAGCAAAAACACGATTGTTAATCAAACAAACAGGTAGACGCAGAATATTCAAATGTTGTATATACCTATAATCACATCCTTTTGATTTCAAAAGTTTTAAGGTTTTAATTATCTGCTCATTTACTAAAGCTTTATTAGATATTTGATCCCAATTTGAAATTTTTGTTTGATAATTCAAAAAATGAATCGCATAACAGACATCATTCTGAGTATTACCATGCAATGCAATATATTCTAATATTTTAATTTTTGAGACAAAAGATTTTGTCATGTCAGGTATATTCATGATAGAACCGACACTAATTGTACGATACCAATAAATATCCCTGTAATCAAAAACCAAACGTTTAATATATTTATGTAATAACCATCTCCAATGTTCATCTTCGTGAACAATTCCCTCCAAAAAATAAAGGTTATTGTCAACAAGAAAAGAACGGCGGATCAACTTGTTCGTTGCTGTTGGAGGATATGACCAATGAAGCATAGTTCTTTGAATGACACTACTATCATCTATGCACTCAGGAAATGAGTCTTTATTAAATCTAAGAATGTTTGCTCTATAGTCATTTGAATTCTCTAAAACAATATTGCCTTGAACAAGATCTACATTCTTATACTTTTTGACTTTCTCAATTAGATTACTTAATGAATCTGGATACAACTTATCGTCAGAATCCAAAAAATATAAATAATCACCCTTAGCTACTTTTATACCATTATTTCTAGATAAAGAGAC
>JAZUGF010000113.1:0-5845 GCA_045641065.1 Paludibacteraceae bacterium
GCCAAGTCGATAAAATTTTCCATTGAAGTCTTTGATCGTCAGATAACCACTCTGATACAAAGCCGCAACAATGTTTTCTTCTCCATTTCCGAAAGTGGCTATATTTTCAAGAGTGGCAGATATACCATTTTCTAATTTAGACAGATCCGGCTCATTCTTCTTCAGAATTTTCACCAAATAAGTCGGCGTGCCAGTAGCGAACCAATAGTTTCTTAATTGTTTCTCGTTCAATGCATTGAGCAAGCTGAACGGATTATAGATGTCAACTGATTTTTCTGAGAAATGATAGCCATCATATTTCTTTTTCAGCATTCCGTACATTTCATCCACACTGACATTTTCTTCTTCCGCAAAATCTTTAATCTCGTCGTCAAAATATGTGTGGAGTTCATTTTCTGATATTCCACATATAGACGCATATTTCTTGTTAGAGGAGATATCCTGCAAATTATTTGCCGCACTGAAGATTCCCAACTTGCCATAACGAGTGACGCCAGTCAGGAATGTGAATTTGATGTATCTGTCGGAATTTTTGAATACCCCATACAATTCTTGCAAAACAGAGCGGTTCGCATCCTGAATATCAGAATTTCCGATGGTGTCAGTCAATGGTTTGTCATACTCGTCGATAAGAACAACCACTTTCTTTCCGGTTTTCTCGTATGCACGTTTTATAACACCTTGGAAACGAGATCCAAATGTCACCTCACTTAAATTACGATCGTATTTGCTTTCGCAATCTTCCAAAAACAGATTGACCACACTGCTTAGTTCATTCTCATGAATATACTTATTGCCTGAGAAATCCAAATGAAACACAGGATATTCAATCCATTCCGTTTCCAACGAATCAATAGCAAGACCTTTGAAAAGTTCCTTTCTGCCGTGAAAATAGGCTTCTAAAGTTGTGGTAAGCAGGCTTTTGCCGAAACGACGCGGACGGCTCAAGAAATAGTATTCTCCTGAGGAAACTAATTTGTATACCAGATCAGTTTTGTCTACATAGACATAACCGCCTTCAATTATCTTTTCAAATGTCTGTATACCTATTGGAAATTTCATGATCTCGTTTTTATGGAATTTTGGCAAAGATAATGAAAATGTTGCGAATATGGAATTCAATTATGCGAATCCGACACACGCATCCGACACACGCAATCCGACACTTGCTGTGCAGGAATCGGCTACCGTTGCTTTCGCGAAATAGGTCCGATGGACCTGTTTTGACGCAGTCAACGGTAGCCGATTACATTTTTATACGATAATTATAGAATATCTGTCTGAGGAATCAAATCAATAAAATCATCGGTGAATTCAAATGCAAGTCCGTCCTCCGCCGTTGGAAATTCACACAGCCATGCAATTCGGCCTTCTTCTGTCAAGAACAAGCTGGTAAAATCAACCAAATCCATGACATTATTTGTATTGACCCGTTCCTTCCGTAAAGCATCCGGAACATCAAAACGACCTTCTATATTATGGTAATTTTGCAAATAATAAGCCAAAATGACTTCGGGGATTCTGGTCCACATTGTCTCGTTAAATTTCACATACATCTTAAATGCATTTCGCATATCTTCATTTATAGACTTTTTATTTCCATAAATCTGGATATTGAAAGGAAGTGTCATGACATTTCCTGCCATTCTGACGATGACCGTCGAGCGTAATCCCAAATCGTCATCTAAGAATACCCCCATCTCCTCGTCTATAATGGTGTCATCATCTCCAACCAAAGACATACCTCTTTTCTCCATAATATGAGGCGTTTCCGAAGACAAAAGGATATCCACATAATCATCATCCCAATCAGTATAACATGTCCATCCGTAATTGCCGTCACGGTCTATATATAGAGATTTAGGCAAACACGTTCCAACGACAACCTTTTGCCCCATATTCAACATATCATTCGCCTTCTTTTCATCACCGACATAGATATCAAGCATCAATTTTGTCAATGAAGCGAAATGAGCCTCTTTCTTCTCCAAATAATCAGCGTATGCTTTCTGCTGTGCTTCAGTGATTCCCTCATCCACACCACCTTCCAACTCGATTTCAAGATTCTCTGGTTTGCCAATGAATTTGTTTACTTCAAGGCCCTTCCATGCGTTCTTTCCGTCGTGGACAAGCAGACCGACAGTAGGATCATTTAGTTTGTGAAGATTTTCAAGTTGTGTTCGGGAAATTACATGTGGCTCGGATTCTGACAAAAGAACCGCTATACCATTATCTCTGTCCCAGCAGCACCCGAATGCATAGCCGAAACTTCCGTCTCTGCAAATAAAGAGATACCACAATTCCATCGCTTGGTACAACTGCTTCTCCGTAACGACATCCTTATGGAAAGATTCATCTATACCAGAGACTGTACGCATGAAATACTCATTGACCCATTTATAATGCTCCAATAAATAATCAGTCACACTGTTTTTGTACTTCTCTTCATTCTGAAGA
Source organism: Paludibacteraceae bacterium (assembly GCA_045641065.1). GTDB lineage: Bacteria > Bacteroidota > Bacteroidia > Bacteroidales > Paludibacteraceae > UBA1723. The sequence goes on from JAZUGF010000113.1 coordinate 2,458, forward strand.
TAAGTTTTATAGGCTTCTCTCTGGACATCAAGAATGCCTTCTTTGTTTACATCATGAAACACAAGTGTCAAGTTTCCTTCTGAATTAAGAACTGGAGTTTCTAATTCCCCTACCCATGCAACATCTTGGTATTCTAATTCTCCTAAAACCTCATCATTTATAATGTCTTCCATAATCAATTTATATTTGTTTGTTTTTTAATAAAATAAATTTTGTTTTTTTAGTTTGAAATACAAGGAACATATTACTAACATTGTCCTTCATCAAATTATACTTGCTACCGCATACAATGGACGAACAAAAATATGACGATCTATATCCTCTTCTGGATCCTTGTATGTGAAGTGTGAAAAATTCTCCAATGACACTCTAAATGAATTTACGAGTTTCTTCTTTCTCATAAAGAAATACAAACTTTGCATACTTCCTTTTGTATTTGCTTTAACTTCCACAGGTGTGACCTCTCCATTATGTGCGATTATATAATCAACTTCGGCATTTCCACTTTTTGTTGTACTCTGCCAATAGTAAAGCTCTGGTTTCTGATGGTAATCTTTGTATTTTACATACTCTAATCCCACAAAAACTTCAGATAAGGCTCCTTTATTTACGAAATCAATATCCGACGATAATAATGTCTGCTCCACTGGCATAGACAACATGTGTTGCATTAATCCAATATCGAAAAACAAATATTTAACGTATGAATTATTTGCCTCCGCTCCCAGTGGAAATCCATTTGCTGATGTATGAGTGACAGGTAATATTAAACCAGCGAGTGACAATAAATTCAATGCCTCTCTTATAACAGAAGAATGAATGCCATCGCTTACCTGAGAAAAGACAAACTTACTTCCCGACTGCATTGATACAGATCGCAATACTTGTCGTAACAAATCAGGTGATATTCTCGACTTATATTTAGAAAAGTCATCTTGATAAGTGTCCAATATTTCCGTTTGTATTCTTGCGCAAGATAGATAATCTTGAGTTTTCACCCATTCGTTGACAACGGCGGGCATTCCTCCTACATAATAGTAGGAACGGAGTTGTTGCACTAAAGCATTGTGTATGGGAAGAGGAATTGGAGTGTCTTTAATTCCATTCTTATATTCACATTGTATATCAAGCCCTTGTGCCAACAAAAACTCATCAAAAGAAAATGGATACATATATAAAGAACGTATTCTGCCAACTCCGAACGATGGTAATTCTTGAAGTGCAAATTCCAAAAGAGACCCTGCCGCTACAACATGTAATTCAGGATAATCTTCATAAAAGTATCTCAATGACATTATTGCATTCTGACATTCCTGAATTTCATCTATAAACAACAATGTTTGATTTGGAACTATCGGAATTGATGTCAGTGCACTTAACATAGCACACGTCTGCTTGACATTTATGTCTTTAGTAAAACAATCCTTGAAAGAAGTTTGCTTTTCTAAATTGATTTCAACAAAATACTTAAAGTCTTTTCCCAACTCTCTTACAGCTGTTGATTTTCCGACTTGTCTTGCACCTCTAATCAAAAGCGGTTTATGATCTTCTGAATTTTTCCATTCCAAAAGATATTTGTCTACAATTCGTTTACAATATGCCATAGTTGAGTCGTTTTTAATATATTACAGAGGCAAAAATAGCAATTTAATCCAAATTCACACCCAATAATTCAGATATTTATCCAAAATCACACCCAATTCTATTGGCAAACTTACCAAAATCATACCCGAATATTGACGACGTTTGGTATTCTAAATATCGGAATAACCGTGGCTGACAACATGGTGTCGGTTTAAATGATTTCCGTTATTTAATTCAATCTACCACATATTTCTCATCGTCGGCAAAATAATTATGACGTTTTTCATAGTTGTCATAAATCAAAGTTCCATCACCGTCAGGATTATCAATTGGATCTTGGAAAACATCAATCTCCGTATTTTTCAATTTATAGGATTTATCGCCGACATTTAATGAAATATCAAATTGATTGTTGTCTTTGCCTACTTTAATCTTAAATTCTCCTTTTTGAGTTTTATCATCTCCATAAGCTTCTTCAAACACCCTCAGCATCTCTTCCTCATTGAAATACATGAAACAAGTATAGTGAAAATCATTTGTATTCCAAACAATTCTGGATTCCTTCAAACGTGAAGGCATCTTGAAACAATCATTAAATTTATTAGTCATCCAATATTGTTCTCCATTTGTAAAATTGGATGTGATTTTATCTATTTTAGCATCATTACTTTCAAATTCAAATTCTAAAGTGTAATTATATCTTTGTAAGTAACGTTCTAATAATGGTCCAATAGAGCCATGTTTTTTTACGTATTTACGCCATGACTCATAATGAGGAATTTTATCTGTATAATAATAATCAAAATATTCATCAATGTTATTTAATCCCCATCGGCTATATATCATAGATAAAATGTTATCATCATGCACTTCCATTCCATCTTCAGACCAATCTAACAAAATTGTTTTAGCACCACCTTTAACATATAAAATAACCTTTCCTTTAGGCAAAAAACATAGTTCTAAACAATTAATTCTATAACTACTATCATCACTATTAGACTGATTACACGGTTCTCCTGGATCCTTAAACAACTCCAATATAGTATCATAGGGAATTAAAGAAGTTAGACTATAAACTTTTCTATCTGTGTATGAAGCCCATATTGCGTTAATAGCCTTAGGCAATTCATATTTAGAGTTTCTATCCCTGGCTACACCATCTCGTCCTTGTCCCATACCTTGATATAAGCCGTTATTACCAAAGCAACTAAAAGTACCTGACTCTCCAATAAATTCAACTGAAACATATTCGCCAGGACCTAAAATAGGCCCAGAACTGCAAACAGTGTAAAAATAAAGATCATTATTTATCTGACAATCTAATTTTGATACATCATCCTTCTTATTAACACATGAAGAAAAAAATGATGCAATAAGCATCCCCAAATGCCAAAACTTTTTTATCATAATTGTATTTTTGTTTTCATTAATTCATATCGCAAAATTAATGCTTTTCGACGTCGCAAGAAAGAGCAAAAGTGCGTCAAAAGTGAGCAAAGGTTAACCATATATGAAATCAGACATCGGAACAATCAGTTTGACTTTGCCGTCCGCCCATTCAAACGCCATTCCATTCTCTTCTATTGGAGACTCACATGTCCAAGCCAATCGGCCATCCGTATTAATAAGCAAACGGTCAAAAGACAACAGATTTATTACTGTATCGATATTGACATTTTCCTTGCTCATTGATTCTGGAATATTTACATATTGCTTGATGTCATTATAATTTTTCTTGTAATATTCAAGAAGATCTGCTTTGAGCAATTTCCAATAATCTGTTTGATTTGCCTTATAATCA
>JAZUGF010000114.1:0-29942 GCA_045641065.1 Paludibacteraceae bacterium
ATCTCATTGAATTTTTCAAATTTCGTACAAAATATCTCATATTTCTTGAAAATATAGGATATTTTTCGAATTATAAAACATTAAAATTCATATAATTATCTCCCTTAGCGATACATTTGGGGGAAATGTGCAAGGGAGGCCTATATGAAAAGTCAAAAGCCATTGCAAATCAAGAGGAGATAGAGGATATTAAAGATCTTGCTGAGTTCTCCACCACCTATTTTGCCATTGCCCTGTCTCTATTAAACGAGAAGACATATGATGTCCCAGCATCATATAAAGAGAACTACAAGGCAGAGTTGGCTTTAATAAAAGGAGAATCTGATGAAATATCTCCATTGCTTAATACTGAAGTTAGATTTGGCTATAGTATGTTCAAACCACGTGCTCAATATACACGTACTGAAGAAAGCAAACGTTATTTCCGAACAATGATGTGGTTGCAAACTGCATATCTATGTGCTAAAGATAACGGTTTGCAGAAAGCGTTGTTTATGGCAATCGTATTTGAAAACTGCAATTCCAAAATAAAAGATGCAGCTAGCCAAGCTTTTGATCCATTGAATTATTTAATTGGAGAGCCTAATAACATTCCGATTCTTGAGTTGTCTAATAAGTTGAATGAATTAGGAATAACAGACTATACTCAGTTGATTGATGACGATATTTTGCGAGAAGCAACAACTGCAATTATAGAAGCAAACAGAAGCAAAAATTCCATTCAACCAAAGATCGCAATAAGTTGTCAACCAAAGATCAACTTCATTCCTCAGCGTTACGTGCCTGATGCCGACATTTTGAATATGATGGCAGATAGTGTTCCCAATGCAGCACGTGCCTATCCACGTGGAGTTGATGTTTTCGATGCGTTTGGCATTAAAGCAGCGAAAGCATTAAATGATACATTCTTTACCGACAACAAGAAATGGAAAGAGTATCCAATGCAAAGGAAAAAGGCAAGCGATAAATTTGCTAAATTCAACGATTGGGACAAAACAGGATATAATAAATGGATAAAAATGCTTGTTGATATGCAACAGCCAGATAAAAATTATCCTGGATTTATGCAAACAAGCAGTTGGCAATTAAAGAACCTTAATAGTGCATTGGCATCATGGTCTGAATTAAAACACAATACAATCCTATATTCTATTCAACCATTAGCCGCAGAATGTGGTGATGGAGGAGATCCAAAGTTGCCTGATCCAATTCTTGTCGGTTATGTAGAACCTAATTTGAAATTTTGGAAAACATTGAGACAAGCCATAGAGCAAACTTACAATATGGCACTACGTGCTGGTTATGATGTGAAGGAAGACTTTGGTGTCTACAGAAATCTAGAAGGACAAACAAAGTCATTTTTAAATCAAGTCAATTTCCTTATTAATATCAGCGAAAAAGAGTTGAAAGGGCAGAAACTCACTGATCAAGAATATGAAACAATTAGAACATTAGGTAGCAATATCGAATATATGACTCGAGGTTTTCTTGCAGACCGACACCATTATGCCGATTGGGCAGCCATCTCTGATGTGAATAAGAGAATGCCGGTTGTAGCAGATATCTATACAAGAAATGTTGTTGGATGCCAAAAGAGTGGAATTTTACACACTGCAGTTGGAAATGCCAATTCAATATCTGTAGTAGTGGAAATCAATGGACACTTCTATCTTACACGTGGTGCGACATTCAGCTACTATGAATTTATCCGTCCTGTTGGAACCCGTCTGACAGATGAAGAATGGCAGAAACTTAACGGATCAGATGATTGTCCCAATGTGCCTGAATGGATAACTCCTTTTATGCTAAATGAGCCAAAGCCAAAGGGAAATGTGGACTACTTATATTCGTCAGGTTGCTAAAGCAGCTATACTTTCATTGTGTATAGTCGCAAGTGGATGTTCTTCGGGCGACGTGAATAATCGCGTCGTTACCAATAAAGATGAACTGACCATTGTATTTACAGGCGACGTATTGCTTGATCGCGGAGTCAGAAAACAAATAAATAGGAAAGGAATCGATCATATTTTCTCTGGTGTGAAAGATTCTTTTCTTTCTGCAGATGCCACTGTTATCAATTTGGAATGTCCTTTTAGTGATCTCCAAACTCCTGTGATGAAACGATTTATTTTCAGAGCCGATGAGTGTTGGGCAAAGTCTCTAAAACAGTATGGCATTACACATGCAGCCATGGCCAACAACCATACATATGACCAAGGTTATACAGGTTTGGAGCATACTATTAAAACATTGAAAGCAAACGACATTATACCAATGGGATTTGGTTATGATGATAAAGAGCGTATAAAACCAGTAGAATTGAAGAAAAACGGTATAAAAGTGGCCTTGTTCAACAGTGTGTTTTTACGCCTTGAAAACTGGATTCCAACTGATGGTGAACCTGGAATTTGTATTGCGAAAGCGAATGTCTTAGCAAGATGTATATCTGACTATAAAAAGAGTCATCCAGACACATGGATAGTTTCTGTAGTTCATTGGGGCTTTGAATACGAGCGTATTCCATCAAAGCAACAGCAAATGGAAGCATTCCTGCTCGTCTCTGCTGGAACAGATGTGATTGTTGGACATCATCCTCATATTATCCAACCCAACAAAGAGATAGGGAATTGTACCGTCATTTATAGTCTTGGTAACTTTGTATTTGATTCCAAGAGAGAGGAAGGAAACAAATGTCAGATGGCAAAAGTGACATTCACTAAAAAAGAAAAAAAGGTCAAATTGTATGATGTTGATATTGTGAATTGCAGACCGGAAATAAAAATACAATAACGACCTAGTACTTGTTGATAAAAAATTAGAGGCAGTGTCACACGACATTGCCTCTTATATTGTTTGCAAATTAGTATCTGATTACTTTCCGTAACGAACTACATCTGCAAGCTCTGCTCCTGCCTTAAAGTTTACAACCTTCTTTGCCTCAGTTGTCATCTGCTCACCAGTGCGTGGGTTACGACATGTGCGTGCAGGCTTCTCCTTTACTGACAAAGATGCGAAACCAGTTAGATTGACTGAATCCCCCTTCTTCAAAGTGTCTGTAATAACACTAATGAAAGCATCCAATGCCTTCTTGCTGTCTGTCTTTGTTAGACCAGACGCTGATGCCATAGCATCTACCAATTCTGACTTGTTCATATACTGATAGTTAAGTTTTTATTTTGCTCAAATATACTTTCTTTTTTTTATATTCATACAGAATGAACAAAAAAATTACGTTCAAATCATTATTTTCCCAACAAAACATGATTAACAACATTATTTTGATGTAAAAGTGCATATATTAGTCAATAAGCCTAAAAGCTACCAGCTTTTGCTGTTTACATTTACTAACAATCATGACTATTTGAATAGAATGCGTATATGTGAAAATAATGTATGTATATTCATAAAAGCACAGCTATAAAAAAACAAAAAAAGAGACACCTTTCGATGTCTCTTTTCTTGTTATCTAAATTGACTAAAATTACTTACAAGAGTAAGTAGGAGCCAAATAGAAGTCACGTGTAGGCTGACCCCACTTCAACAATGGGAATACACCACCGTTGTTATCCTTTGGAGTGATACGCAAGTTATCTACAGCGAACATAGGCTCGTTAGCAGCATTTGGCTGGTCATCGCTACCGTAGATAAATGCAATACTCTGGATTGGCTTAACCTTAGATGAGCTCAAATCATATGGATTGTAGTCAAACAAAGGAAGACCACTTTCTGAATCACCATATGCAGCGTATTCAGAGTCAGATCCATCAGTAATCTTACGATCGTTCTGAGCACTACAGAAATAGTTCTTAGCCATGAAGTTGTATCTTAGCTCCTCCATAGGGATTGTGATAGTCAACCAATCACCGCCTGTAGTCCAGTTCTCACATGTACAAGTTGCCTGCCATACACCATCAGCATCCTTACCGAATGTTGCCTTTGAAGGCTGCCAGAATGCACAGTACTCACGAACCTCAGCCCAATCTGAGTTGTAGAATCCGATTGCCAAACCGTTTCCGTTCATTGGATACTCAGCAGGAACGAATACCTCAAACTTGATTACATAGTCGTTGAATGAAGCTCCCTTGATAATCTCATCTGAGAAATATCCAAATGGAGTTGTATACTTAGGTGCCTTTCCTTCTGGATTAGCCTCGCCCTTAGGAGAGTAAGACCAAGCAGTGTAAAGGTTACTCCAGAAAATTGAGTAGTTAGAAGTGTTGTTCTCAGAGTAGAATGCACCACCCTCTGCGATCAAATCAGCCTTATTCTCAAGATCAATATCTGGCTTATCCTGGTTGAACAAGTTCAAGTACTCCTCATCATCGTGAGTAATCAACATGTTTCTTGTGTCACGGAATCTGAAGTTAGTCTCAGACTCACCAGCGTTGCTGACAAATACGATTGTACCACCATCCTTAACTCCTTCTGGAATTGTGATAGTTGCGTGGTTAGCGTCATCGATAGTGATCATACCGTTCTCAGTAGAAGCCTCAATTGTATGAGACTCACCGTCCCAGAACTTAGCTGTTAGAGGAGCGAACAATGAGTTACCGATAACCTTGATAGACTTCTCAGCCATTTCATTGTCACACATAGATACACATGGTGGAGCAACAACGACCTTCAACAAATCAACATCGATACCCTGCTCACAGCCAGCTGTTCTAACGTGTGCAACACAATCCTCAGAAATACCTTCTGGAATCTGGAAGATAATCTTAGAATCTTCCATAAATGCAGGCTGAAGCTCAGCATTCAAACCGTTGAAAGAAATCTCTGAAATGTTTGTAAGGTTCTTACCCCAAACAACGATTGCAGTACCAGAAGAGACAGTACCGTCATCATTTTTCTGCTCACCAGCCTTCAAGATTTCCCACTTGTCAAACTGTGGCATGTTACAGTTACAACCGCAATCTACCATGTCGTCACAAGAAGTGGCGAACAAAGAACCAGCGATCAAACCGATTGTATAAAATTTATTTTTGTTCATTTTTCTATTTTTGAAATTAAACAAATTATTGCGGTTTACTCTCATGCGATTTCAACCGCAATAATTAGAAGTTTCATAAATTAATAAGGATACTGATCGTGTAGGATCTGCTCGCTGTAATCCTTTACAGTATTGTAGTTAGCTGTATTAGGAACAGATGCAGGCACTGGCAAGAAGAACTGAAGCTTGTCAATCTCGATCACACCCTCAGCAGCCTGCTCTCCATAAGTTGGGTTGATCTCATGAGCCTTAAGAGAAAGGTCGTGGATCAAGCACTGACGCTGATAGTCGTTTCTTGACTGAGGAGCCTTGATCTCAGATCCAAACTTCTCACCGTAAACGAATGCTCGGTCCTGAGCCTTGATGTATTCCTTAGCAGCAGCTGGATCACGGTAGTACAATCTCTTGATATCCAACCAACACTGGTTTTCAAGAGCAAACTCATGACGACGCTCAAGCATCAAGTCGTATGTAGGATAGTACATATCGCAGCTAGCTGAGATTTCAACATCTTCTCCAGCCTCGTTCTGTACAGTAGCGTAAGCTACATTACCATTACCCTTCACAGAATCAGGGAAACAGAATGCGATCTTACTAACTTCATCCAAACCAGCACGCTTACGTACCTTGTTTACATATGATAGACCATCTGTAGTAGTTAGAGTTACATCCTTCTGCTTGATACCCATAGCAGCCTCAGCCATCAATAGGTAAACATCAGCTACACGAAGCAATGGAACTGTCAAATCAATACTGAACTCTGAGTTAACTGGCTTAACACTGTAAACGAACTTACGACAGTGGTTGAATACAGCAGAAACTGGCTCACTACCATATAGATCGTCTCTATCAGCCTTCTTCAAGCTCTTGTTAGGGTTCAAGAAGTAGTAGTACTGATTCTTTCCATCTGGAGCCTCACGCAACATATAGTAATGACCTGTACCCTTCTTTGCATCTTCTTTTGTCTTAGCATCAGTGTAATCATCAGCACCGAAATAGTAAGAAGTAGCCTTCAAACGGATATCCTTATCCTTCTCATATGAGTCGAATAGCATAGTTGTCAAACCTTTCTCACCACCGTAAGCGTTACCACCAGCAGCTAGATGCTTAGATCTTGCGAACTGGATCTGACGAGAACATCCCTGAGCGTAAACACCCTGCTCGAAAAGCAAAGCGAACAAGATCTCCTGGCTCTGCGATCCTGGCTGGAACATTGCGTCATAAGCAGCGTAACCTTCCTCCAAGTAACCACAGTACTTCTCTGTTGTCAACTTACCCATGTCTAGAGCCTTCTGGTAGTACTCATCTGGATTCTCACAATAGTAAGATCCTGGCTCATCCAACTTAGTCTGGCAAGAAGCCATTGTAACGTAAAGCTTAGTAAGCATACCTGAAGCAGAAGCCTTCCAAGCACGGCAATCAGCCTGTGGCTGATCAGGAAGTAGATCTAGAGCCTCTGTCCAGTCCTTCTCAATCAAAGTATACAAAGTCTTTCTGTCTGCCTTAGTTACCTCAGGAGCCTTGTCATTTGTTACTGTCTTAGAGTTGTGAAGAACGATTGGAGAAGCACCCCAGTACTCTGCCAAGAAGAAGTAAGCCATACCACGGTACATCTTTGCCTCACCGATAACCTTGTCAACCATGTCCTGAGACAAGCCGTTCTGCTTTGCGATTTCAGGTACATCATCGATAACGTGGTTACACTTAGCGATTACACTATACAAAGAAGTATAACCGTTGCTGATATGAGCATTGTTTGCTGTAAATGACATGAAGTGGAACTGACCCTCATCGGCAAAGTTATGATAAACGTTACCTGAGTAAAGCTCACCTACACACCATGAGAACTTATCGTCGAAACCGTTCCAAGTCAACGGGCCACGGAAGTTTCTTGTGTAATCGTCCAACTTTTTATCTGAATTCAAGAAATCTACCAACAATGGAGAATCCTGAGGATCGCGTGTCAAGAAATCTTCACACGAAGAGAAGAACGACATTGCTCCCAAAAGTAGAGCTGCTGATTTATAAATTGCTTTCATATTTTACTCTTTCTTGCATTAGAATTAGAAACTAAAGCCTAAGCCCACTGTGTAAGTACGTGGAGTTGGGTAACGAGCCTCATCCACACCCTGACGGATTGCACTACCTGGGTTTTCAGGATCGTAACCTGAGTAACCAGTGATTGTAGCAACGTTAGAGCAAGAAGCAGAAATACGAAGACCCTCGATATGCAACTTCTTGTTTGCCTCTGGACGGAACTTGTAAGTCAAACCTACGTTCTGTAGTCTCAAGAATGAACCATTCTCAACATAGCGGCTAGATACTGACTTCTGATCCTTATCTGTTGCTGTTGGAGCTGGGATAGAAGATGAGCTAACAACGTGCTTGTCATCGCCCTCACCCTCAACCTTTGTGAAGTTCAAAACATCAGCCAACTGGTTGTAGTACTTAGCATCACCAGAGTTGTTCTCTAGCTTCATACGAACTAGGTTGTAAACATCGTTACCAACAGTTGCGTTGAACTGTACGTTCAATGACCACTGACCTAGAGACAATGTGTTGCTCCATCCTGCTGTGAATGCTGGGTTTGGATCTCCAATCCAAGTCTCCTCATCAGAAAGCATCATATCACCTACACCGATGTTCTTACCTGTACGCTCGTTGTACTCGTCTGCCTGAGACTGGTTCTGAGCAACACCTAGATATTTGTAACCCCAGAACTTACCAGGAGCCTCGTCAACAACTGTCTTGTTGATCTTGTACTCGTTAGTAAACAAGAAGTATCTACCAAGTGGAGAACCTGATGTATTCCAGATTGCCTCACATGAAGAACCTAGGTCAAGCACCTTAGAACGTACGATAGAGAATGTCAAATCTGACTCCCAAGTAAACTTAGTCTTCTCTGTTATCTTCTTGTCAATTAGCTGAGCACCAACTGTCAAGTCCATACCAACGTTCTGGATAGAACCAGCGTTAACGAATGAAGGCTGGATATTTAGGTAACCGCTCTGACCTACATAAGTAGGAAGCTCCTGCTTCAAAAGCAAGTCTGTATTTCTCTTGTAGTATCCATCAAGAGTAACGTTCATCTTACCACCTAGGAATCCTAGATCCAAACCTAAGTTAGCCATTGAGTTAGTCTCCCAAGTCAAGTTAGTGTTAGTGTACTGACCTGGACCCCAGATACCTGAAGTAGCGACGTTAGATACTGTAGCCAAGTGAGCCTGAGCACAGCTTGCGTTACCTGTCTGTCCGTAACCAGCACGTACCTTGAATGCAGAGAAGATCTTCTGGAATCCCTCGCTGTTCTTTGCCCAATCTTCCTCCTCAAGACGCCATGCGAAGCTGACTGATGGGAAGAATCCCCACTTGTTACCTGGAGCGAAGTTAGAAGAACCATCGAAACGTCCTGTTGCTGTGAACAAGTACTTTCCTGCGATGCTGTAGTTAGCACGACCGAAGAATGAAGCCATTGCACCATCTCCTACGTAATCTGTACCTAGTGAGTATGCGATAGTCTCATTTGCAGCTGATGGAGTCACGATAGAACCCTCATCGAATCCCTTAGATACCAATACAAGACCATTATATGTGTACTTGTTGAACTCAGTACCCAACATGAATGTCAAGCTGTGCTTCTTGTTGAAGTCATGCAACCATGTTGCGTAAGAAGAGAAACGGATTGAGTTGTTCTTGTAATCACCAGTTGTCAATGTTGCAGCGTCTGCTGGACGGTTGAATGCAGAGTTGATGAAGTATGAAGGCTGGTAGTACTGCTCTTCTGCGTTTGTAACATCGATACCAAACTCATTTCTCCATGACAATCTGTTCTCACCCAACTTAGTCTTCTCAGATGTTTCTGCACCTTCCTCTTTTGCCTTTGCATCCAATTTCTCCTGATCTTTCTTCTTTGCATCGAACAAAGTCATGTCAACGAATGCAGTTCCCAATACGTTGAACTCAGTTCTCTCTAGTGGAGACATGTTAAGCTCAGCGATAGGGTTCATCTTAACACCATTGTTTGTCTCTGGACCGTAAGGCTCACCATTAACACCGTATGGCTGATCTGATGGTAGAGAAAGCAAAGCCTGCATGATGATAGACTCATCCATGTTGTCGAATGAACCTACAGATGCCTGGCTCTGGCTCAAGTTAAGAATGTTACGGATAGATGTCTTCTCCTGACGAGTAACACCGACGTTCATTCCGACCTTCAACCAATCCTTAGCCTGAGTCTCCAAGTTTACACGACCGTTGATACGGTTGTAATCAGAGCTTGGCATGATACCGTTCTGACCTGTGTAACCCAAAGAGATGTTATATGTAGTCTTTTCGTTACCTCCACTTGCACTTACCTGATGGCTGTGACCGATACCATTGCGGAACAACTCGTCCTGCCAATCTGTACCCTCACCCAACTGATCAGGGTTAACCAAAAGAACGTCTGCATCTTCCTTGAATGCATCTTTTACTGCATCCATGTTACGGTATGTTGCATACTCCTTAAGGTTCATCATATCATATCTCTTAGTGAACTGAGAAAGAGATACGCTTCCGTCGTAAGAAATCTTAGCGTCTCCGCTCTTACCCTTACGTGTTGTGATCATAACGACACCATTAGCGGCACGAGATCCGTAGATAGCGGTTGCTGAGGCATCCTTCAAAACCTCCATTGATACGATATCTGCAGGGTTGATTGATGCCAATGGGTTAGATGATGCGGCGTGTGATGCATCACCACCACCGATAGGCATTCCGTCTACAACGTACAATGGCTCTGTTGATCCAGACAATGAGCTGACACCACGTACACGAACTGAAGTAGCCTGTCCTGGCTGACCTGATGAAGATGTTACGCTTACACCAGATACACGACCTGCCATAGCCTGGTCGATTGATGTAGCAACGCTCTCCTTAAGTTTGTCCTCGCTTAGTGAAGATACAGATCCTGTAACGTCACTCTTCTTCTGGACTCCGTAACCAGTAACGACCAACTCCTCAAGCATCTCTTCTGACAAAGTCACATTAAGTGTAGATCCTGTCTTTGCAGTGATCTTTCTTGTCTGTGTCTCATAACCAGAGTAAGAGAACTCTAGAACTGCTCCTTCTGGTACCTCAATTTCGTAGTTACCGTCCATATCGGTGTTTGTTCCGACTGTAGTACCTTTGATTACTACATTGGCGAACGGTAGAGGTTCTTTCGCATCTTTCACAACACCCTTGATGGTTCTATCGGCCATCACAGTAAGTGCTGAGGACATCATTGCGACAGATAAAAAAATCTTCCTCATCTTTACCTTTTGTTAATTTATTTTTAATAATTTACTTTACTTTCTATCTCTAAAATGCGACAAATATATTGAATTTACCAATAAAAATTAGCATAATAGAGCAAAAACATTCGTTTGTTTCCAAAAGAATGCAGCAAAAATGTTTTTTAACACATTTTCACAGTTGATGTTAACTTTTGTTGATTTGTTTCATGGGCATTAGTGTTTGTAATGTGTAATAGTGTTGTTTAAGGAAAGACATTTTCCATCTTTTGATGTCTGTGTCTTTCTGATATTAGTTGATTTTAGGACTAACCGACTTCATATTCCTCCTTTCTCTAGTCGGACGGTAATATATATTCAAGATGTCTTTTTCGGTAAATTTCTTTGAATTTACCTGTGTTTGGCATCCGACTCGGCAAATATATAAACTTTATTAAAAAAAAGAGTCAAGAATCCGTAACTATTTCGAATTCTTGACTCTTGATATGGCTTATTTACTCAGCACTTGAATATTTAGCTGCCTGCTCTCTGATTAGTTCTGCGTCGTCGAAATAATTAATTTTCATTGAAGCACGAACCTCAGACAATGTCTGTGCTGCTTTTTCTCTTGCGATATCTGAACCCTTCTTCAAGATTCTGTAGATTTCCTCGATATCTTTCTCTAGTTCCTTTCTTCTTGCACGGATAGGATTCAACTCTTCCTGAAGGATTGAATTCAAGAACATCTTAACCTTCATATCTCCAAGTCCACCTCTTGTATAATGGTCTTTCAACTCCTGAAGATTTGCATACTCAGGAAGGAACTCAGCGAAATGCTCATCACGGCTGAATGCATCTAGATATGTGAAGACGGCATTGCCCTCTAGTTTTCCTGGATCAGACACTTTCAAGTGTGTTGGATCTGTAAACATCGACTTAACCTTCTTCTGTACATCTGCCTCTGAATCAGACAGGTAGATACAGTTACCAAGCGACTTACTCATCTTTGCCTTACCGTCTGTTCCTGGCAAACGCAAACATGCTGCGTTATCTGGCAATAGAATATTTGGCTCAACCAATGTCTCTCCGTAGATATGGTTGAATCTGTTTACGATTTCACGAGTCTGCTCAATCATTGGAGCCTGGTCCTCACCTACAGGAACTGTAGTAGCCTTGAACGCTGTGATATCAGCAGCTTGTGAGATTGGATAGCAGAAGAAGCCGACTGGAATGTTAGCCTCGAAATTTCTCAACTTGATCTCTGTCTTTACTGTCGGATTTCTCTGCAAACGTGAGACAGTCACAAGGTTCATATAATAAAAAGCCAACTCACAAAGTTCAGCAACCTGACTCTGGATGAAAATTGTCGACTTTGTTGGATCCAAACCTACAGAAAGATAGTCTAACGCTACCTCTATGATATTCTGGCGAACCTTCTCTGGATTATCAGCATTGTCTGTCAACGCCTGCGCGTCAGCAATCATGATGAAAATCTTGTCATACAATCCTGAATTCTGCAACTCAACACGTCTCTTCAAAGAGCCTACATAGTGTCCAAGGTGCAACTTACCAGTTGGTCTGTCTCCTGTTAATATGATTTTTTCCATTATTTATCTTAGTTTTCGTTTTACGCAAAACGATAATTATCTATTATTCAATTTTAAGAATGTTCAGAATTTTATTGCAAACCGTCTCCGGTGTAATTTGCATCATGCAGCGTCGATCTCCAAATTTACATGGTTTGTTGCCATAAGCAGAACATGGCTGGCAATCAAGATTGGCGACAATCACGTCTTCCGCATTCTGACCATATCCATAGAATCCCATATATGGATGTGTGGCACCCCAAATCGAAACGACTTTTACACCACACAACGATGCCAAATGCATGTTGGCTGAATCCATAGTGATCATGAGATTCATCTGCTTCATCGCAGCCATCTCTTCCTGCAATTTATATTTTCCAGCAAGAGAAACGACATTAGGATATTTCTCAACCCATGAATTGAAGACTTCCTCTTCTTTTTTTCCTCCACCGAAAAGATAGATTCCTACGTTGTGAGCGGACAATGACTCTACAACCTTTTCCATCTTATCCAACGGATAAATTTTGCCCTCATGTTGTGCGAATGGAGCGATTCCTATATTAGCGACGTGGGATGAGAGATTCAACTCTGCATCAAAATCAATCCCTGTGTCGGAATCGTGGCCTGAATAATCAATATCAAATTTGAATCCAGCTTTTTCAAACGCTTCCAGATAACGTTGAATCATTGGTTTCAACTGGAATTTGTTTTTACCGTTGACCAACGCTTTCTTCTCTGCCCTACCCTTATCAACCACTGTAATCTTCACACCTTTCAGACGCATGAATGTGCGTAGCATCTTACTGCGCAACACATCGTGAAGATCAATCATCTGGTCAAACTTGCCATCAACAGAAATCTCCTTGCTTAATCTCAACAAGCCTTTGATTCCACTATGGCGTCCATTCTTATCAACTCCTACAAAAGTAAGGTTGGGAATATTTTCAAATAACGGCTGCAAGCGAGGTGCTGAAAGCATAGTGATAGCCACATCGGGATAAGCTTTTGCAAACGACGCAACAACCGGCACAGTCATCGCAACGTCGCCCATCGCCGACAATCTCATCAACAACACTCTCTTTGCCATATATAATATATCTTACTTTCCCGCAGCGTAAAGTACAGGATTAAGATTCGGATCGTTGTACATTTTCATCTGCTTGTAGACCTTCATATAACGATCTCCGTTTTCAATATCTAAAATCAACTGATCAATAGCAGACGACAAATCAACTCTCTGCTCAAGAAGAACATTAAGTTTCTTCTGACATGCCTCGATATGAGCAGCGTCAACATCCTTACGGTCAACTTCTGCCTGCATATGGTAAATCTTCAAAGCCAAAATAGAAAGGCGGTCGATCGCCCATGCTGGAGACTCTGTGTTGATCACAGCTGTTGGCTTGACATTTACCATCTGATATTTCTCCAAGAAATAGCTGTCGATTCTCTCTACAAGATCTGTACGATCCTGATTAGACTTATCAATACGACGCTTGATTTTCAACGCCTCAACTGGATCTATCTGTGGATCACGGATGATATCCTCCAAATGCCACTGAACTGAATCAATCCAATTCTTCAAATACAACACAGCCTCAATCGTACCTGCCTGATACGGATTCTTCATCTGTGCATCAACATCATCGCTCTTGTGATAATCTGCGACAACTTGATTAAAAATCTTATTTGCGTCTGAACTAAAGCTCATTATCCTTAATTTTATTTAAAATCTCCGTCAAAATTAGTTTTTTTATTTCAAAAACTGGTTCTTTATCGTTAGAAATTGAATGAAAACTCAAAACCTTTGTTTCTTCCAGTTCCGTCTTTATAGAAAGAAAGCAAGCCTACTCTATAGCCAACATTGACCGATACAACATTAGCAATTCTTCCTGATGCTCCGGCAAAAACCGAACACTGGAATGGACGAACATTAAAATCATAAGAGTTGTTTGACACTCTCATAATCTTCTCAGCATCAATACCACCATATGCTCCAATCACAAAACCATTTGTGTTAATCAAAGAATAGTCGGCTCTGACTGGAATTCGAATAGACTTATATTCAGCGGAATAACCATCTTTGCAGCTGAAATTATCCCAGTTGTATACCAAACGAGGAGATACGGATAGTTTATTATCAACACGGAATGTATAACCAGTACTCAACCAGAATCCCTGAGACTTTCCGTTGCCATCAGTATCATAAGAATAACCACCTCCTGTGTTCGACAATATATTAGCAAGAATATCTGCCGCACTTGACGATTTCTTCTCCTGCGACATCGCGAAAGATGCCATCAAAGAGCATAATACCAGAATAAAGATTTTTTTCATATCAGTCTTCAATTATAAGTGATTCCACTTTTTTTAGCCTTTCGATCAAGTTTGGAGCACCACCCTGACGGATGGACAACACCATTTTGCAATCGTTGTCAAACTGCTGAGAGAGTACCTGTGGAGATACATCCTTGATTATCTTCATCACATCATTCATCACCAAATAATCAAAAGTAATATGAATCTCCTCATCTACAGTCTTCTCTATAATCTCAGCGTTTTCCAACGCATCAGCCGATGCCACTTTGTAAGCATTGATCAATCCACTCGTACCAAGTTTTGTTCCGCCAAAATAACGGACAACAGCAATCAACACATTTGTCACGCCTGCAGAAAGCAATGATCCTAGAATCGGACGTCCAGCCGTACCCGACGGTTCTCCATCATCGTTGGAACGATAATCTGCCTTATCTACACCTAATATATAAGCATAACAGACATGTCTGGCATCATGATGCTCTTTTCGTTTCTCCTCAAGTATCTCCTTAATCTGCTCCACATTAGACACAGGGATTGCAAAGGCAATAAACTTACTACCCTTCTCTTTGTATAATCCCTCTGCCGGGGCACTGATTGTCAGATACTTGTCTTCCATCATTAACGTTGACGAAAACTGTTTTCGTTTTCGTTTTCGTCTTCGTTTTCGTTTTCGTTATTAATTATACTTGTTGCGACGCTGGCCTTCCTTCTTACGTTTTCTGTTGTCGGAAGGAGCACCACGTCTTTCGTGTCTTGGTTTCTTGTAAGCCCATTCGTCTTCATCATGCTTACGCTCCTCACGCTTACGTTTACCACCAAATTCTTTATCTCCGAAATCTTTATTGCGTCTCTCACTATTACGGCTACGGCCACGCTGCTCACCCTGCACTTCTGCCAATACGATGTCGCTGCCACGATGAACCTCGTTGAATGCCTTGAACATCTTCTGGACATGTGAGTTTGGAACATCAAAGAATGTATAGCGAGGAGTGATTTCAATATCACGGATGCTGATCTGCTTATCATTGACAGTATCATTGATTAGACCAAGCACCTTCTTAGGAGTAAATCCTACGTTCTCTCCCTTATTGATCTTCAAACGTGTGAAGTCTGGACGAGTGTATCCACCACGCAATCCCTTCTTCTCCTTTCCTTCAAAATCATCACCTCCACGTCTACCCTTTCTATCACGGCCTCCACGCTCACCACGCTCTGGACGCTCAGAGATGTTAATATCTTCTGCGTCTTTATAATATTCAATAAACTGGTTGAACTGCAATGATACGAAATGCTTGATGATATCCTCACGACTCATTCCGTCAAGTTCAGTGTATGCCATATCAAGATACTGTGATACCTGATCCTCATTGATCTCAACAGTCTTCAATTTATTTAGGATTGACTTCAACTGAGCCGAGCAAACCTCAATTCCTGAAGGTACGTCTTTCTTCTCAAACTCCTTGCCGATAATCTTCTCAATCTCACGGATTTTGCTCTTCTCACGTAAGTGAAGGATGCTGATTGAGACACCAGTACGTCCTGCTCTACCTGTACGACCGCTTCGGTGAGTATAACTCTCCACGTCGTCTGGCAAACAGTAGTTGATAACGTGAGTTAGATTATTGACATCCAATCCACGAGCAGCAACATCGGTAGCAACCAAAAGCTGAAGATTCTTAATTCTGAACTTCTGCATCACAGCGTCACGCTGAGCCTGAGACAAATCACCATGAAGGGCATCAGCATTATAGCCATCCTTCATCAAAGCCTCAGCGATATCTTTTGTTTCCTGACGAGTGCGGCAGAACACAATTCCATAGATGTCTGGATTAAGGTCAACAACACGCTTCAAACAAGCGTAACGATTTTTAGCCGCAACCATATAATAGATGTGGCTGACGTTTTCAGATCCAGAGTTCTTCTTACCAATAGCAATCTCCACATGATTCTTCATGTAGTTCTTTGCGATATTGGCAATCTCCTTAGGCATTGTAGCGGAGAAAAGAAGTGTGCGATGATCTTCAGGAATTTCACTGAAGATTCTTTCAATATCATCCTTGAATCCCATGTTGAGCATCTCATCAGCCTCATCAAGGACAAGGAACTTAACATTTTCAAGATGAACCTTTTTTCTATCAATAAGGTCGATTAGACGACCTGGAGTAGCCACAAGTATCTGAGGCTGAACGTCTAGGTCTTTAAACTGACGGATGATGCTTTCACCACCGTAAACAGGAACGACTTTAACCTTTGTATACTTTGCGAAATTCTTCAAATCATTGCTGATCTGCACGCATAGTTCGCGTGTAGGAGCAAGAATCAATGTTTGAATTTGATTTCGGGAATCATCAGTTAATTGAAGTACTGGAAGACCAAACCCGGCAGTCTTACCAGTTCCAGTTTGAGCCAGAGCCACCAAGTCTCTGTCGTCATCACTAAGCAAGAAAGGAGTAACCTTCTCTTGGATCGGCATTGCTTCGACAAAACCCATGTCGGAAACAGCCTTAAGGATTTCATTTTTGAAACCCAACTCTTCGAATGTTGCCATTAAAAAAGGATTATATTTATGGCCGAAACATCCTCACCCCCTTTTACAACAGTGATACATACCTCGCCACAAACCATTTAGCATAAAATATTATCGATGCAAAAGTAAGAAAAAAAGTTGAGTAATAATGTTGAAAAGCAGAAAAATAAGGAAATAAAAGTATTTGATTCGTTAAAAACATTATTCTATAAGGTTCAAATTAGTTTTTGATTATGAATAAAGAGAAAAAAATGATAAATTTGCAGAAGTTATTAAATTTTACGAGAAATGAACATAGCGAAATACTTAACATCAGTTTGTGCATTGGCAGGATTTAGTGTGTCAGCAATGGATATCGATGTCCCTGGTTTGATGAAAACACTTAACAAATCTGATGATCCAGTCCTTATGGTTGTGGGAAAGCAAGAATATAGACTTGACACAATCACTCGCGGAGAGTTCGAGTACATGTACAACAAGAACAACAGCATCTCACTTGATGGTCCTATGAGTGTAGATGATTACAAGGAATTGTTCATCAACTACAAGTTGAAAGCATACGATGCAACAAAGAGATTCCCAGATTTGAAGCTTAACACATACACAAAAGAGTTGGACTCATATGTGAAATATCTTTCATACCCATACCTTATCACAGGAGAGTTGGAGGACAAGTTCATCAAGGAGGCATACCAACGTGAGCAGGAGTATGTGACAGCCAGCCACATCTTGATCAAGGGGTTGAACGAGACTTCAAAGCAGAAGATAGACAAGATCTACGAGAGACTTCAGAAAGGAGAGAAGTTCTTTGATCTAGCGAAAGAGAATTCTGAATGTGGTAGTGCGTTCAGAGGTGGATTCCTTGGAGAATTTTCAGCATTCGACATGGTTTATAACTTTGAGACTGAGGCTTACAACACTCCAGTCGGAGAATACAGCAAGCCATTCACAACTCAGTTTGGATACCACATCGTATATATCCACGACCGCCGTCCAAAAGCAATTGCAGTGAGAGCCCAGGAGATTTTCTTCCAATCTGGAACAAGAGAAACATACATTGACTCTGTATTTGCGATAGCCAAAAAATGCAAGAACAGCAAGGCATTTGGCAAAGTGGCAAAGAAATACTCTATGAGGGGAGATGCAAAGAAGACCAAAGGAGATATGGGTCTAGTCAAAGACAATGGTTTGTATCCTCAGGAGATTATTGACAAACTATTTAAGATGCCTCTTGGAGACATCCAGAAATTCTCGGGTTCATTTGGAAGCCACATTTTCCTACTTAACGAGATCCAGACTGCAGAGCCTCTTGACAGCGCTAAGTACGAGACTTTGAAGAAGAAAGTGATGAATGGCGACAGATACGAAGCAATCAAGAAAAAGGTAAGTGAGAATCTAAGATCAAGACGTGGATTCAAGATCAACGACTCGCTAATGTGTGAGATTGCTAAACTTAAAAATGTAACTATGGACGAGATGCCGGATTCAATAAAGAAAATCGACGGCATATGGTATGAGTACGACGGAGAGACTGTTAATACAGAATCATTCAGAAACAAATATTTCAATTTCCAGGATTCATATAATAAAACAATTGTACAAAATTATTTGAGAACAGATGTTCCTATTGACACAAACAAGACATACAAAGAGAATCTTGAGAATTATATTTATGACATCGTTGACCTTGATGCATTGAACAAAGAACTAAAAAATATCGCTAAAAACAATAAAGAGTTCGTTTATGCGTTAAGAGAGTATAGCGACGGATTATTGGTGTATGCAGCAAGCGAATACCACGTTTGGGGTATGAAGTCGACAAAATTGGATAGTTTGAACAAATTCTTCAGACCAAGAAAAGAGATGTACCAATTCGACGAGCCTAAATGGGTTGGAGTCATCTATTCTGTTGCCAACAAGAAAGTGTTGAAAGAGTTTCAGGATCTTGCAGCAAAGAATCCAAATATGGACGCATATGATTTCAACAACTTGGTTCAGGATAAAGTAGACGATGGATACCTTACAAAGAAAGGAGCTTGGAAAGTTGGAGAGAGTACGATTTTGGACAAATACTACTTCAAGACAATTCCAGCAGATTCAACAGTAGAGTCTCCAAAGCATCCTCTAGTGTTCATCTATGGAAAAGAGACAAAAGTTCCAGAGTGGCACACATTAGTGAAAGGTAAGGTTATCGCCGACTACCAAAAAGAATTGGAGAAGAATTGGCTAAACGCCAACCGTCGAATGTATCCAGTCGAAATTAAAGAAGATGTATACAAAACAGTGAATAACCATTAATATGGCACACACTAGAAACATACTTTCATTTGCCGGAATAGCAGCACTTTTTTCAATGTGCTGCTTTTCGTCATGTAAATACTTCAGCAAAGGAGTAGAGCCGATTGTTCAGTTGAACGGCAAACCACTATATGAGGATGATGTCAAAAGTGTCCTTTCTCCAGACATGACTTACGAGGATAGTGTCAAGAATATCGACAATTACATCCGTAACTGGGCTGTTGATGAGCTACTATACCTTAAAGCAGAAGAGAATATCACAGAGACAGAAGAAGTTGACCTGCTTGTGGAAAAGTATCGCAAGTCTTTGATGATTTACGAATACCAGCAGCAATTGATTCGTGAGAAGCTAAGCAATCCAATCAAAGAATCTGATCTTATTGATTTCTATAACAACAACTCAGATCTTTACACTGCTCACGAGACTCTGTTTAACGGTATTTTCATCACTATGCCTGTAAAATCTCAAGCAAAATCAGAAATAAACAATTTGCTTAAGTATGCAGACATCAACATCAGTGCCATTGAGCCGATAGCATCCAAATATGGATTGAAGATGAAATACTTTGATAGTGAGTGGACTCCTATTGCAGCCGTTCAGCGTCTTGGAATGTCTGATATCTCAAGAACCCACTCATTCGAGCATAAGAATCACTTTGAGAGCACAGATGAAGAAAATGTCTACATTCTAATTGTCCAGGATCATATCAACGTCGGAGACAAACAGCCATTCGTATATGTAAAAGAGAGAATCGAAAACATGATGGTTGAACAGAAAAAGGCTAATTTCTTACGTAAGCTTGCAGATGACGTTTACAATGAAGCAATCAGATCAGGAGCTTTGATCAGAAACGAGAAAAAATGAAGAAGACAAAATTAATATCAATATTGTTTTTGCTGAATATAGCTATTTCAGCTTTTTCGCAGAACAATAATGTAGTGGATGAAATCGCATGGGTTGTCGGAGATGAAATAATTCTAAAATCCGACGTGGAAGAGCAGAAAATCCGCATGCAGATGGAGGGAGAGAAAATCGAAGGAGATCCATACTGTTATATCCCAGAGCAGATGGCTCTTACAAAATTGTTCCTTGACCAAGCCAAGATTGATAGTATAGATGCTGACGAGAAGAACGTTGACCAGCAAGTGGAGATGCGTCTAAGCTACATGGTCAGCCAAATTGGATCAAAAGAAAAGCTAGCTGAATACTTCATGAAGGATTATGAGGATATCCGCAGTGAATTGAAAGATATGGTTCGCACACAGCAACTAGTTCAGCAGGTGCAGAACAAGATTGTCGGCACAATACAGTCGACGCCAGCTGAGATCCGTAAGTTTGCTAATAGCCTACCTGAAGACAGTCTACCTAGCATTCCAAATCAAGTGGAGGTGCAGATCTTGACTGTTGAGCCATATATCACAAAAGCCGAGATTGAAGAGGTTAAAGACAAGCTACGTGATTTCCAAAAACGTTGCGACGACGGTAGCACATCATTCTCTACATTAGCAATCTTCTATTCTGAGGATACTGAAAGTGCCAAAAGAGGTGGTGAACTTGGATTCATGGGTAGAGGTCAGTTGGTAAAAGAGTATGCAGACGTTGCATTTGCATTGTATGAGCCAGGCAAAATCTCTAAGATTGTGGAGAGCGAATTCGGATTCCACTTGATCCAGCTAATTGACAGAAAAGACGAGAAAGTAAACACACGTCATATTCTACTTAAGCCTAAAGCGTCTTTGGAGAATATGAACAAAGCTAAAGAGCGTATCGACAGTATCGCCAATGTGATTAACGATAAGAAATTCACTTTCGAGCAGTGTGTTGCGCTTTACTCTACAGACAAAAATACACGCAACTGTTCTGGACTCCTTACAAACATGCAGACAGGTACAACTAAGCATGAGATGCAGGAGCTTCCACAAGAAGTTGGCCGAGCAATCTACTCTTTGGAAGAAGGACAATTGTCAAAACCATTCCTAATGGTAGACCGTTCAGGAAAGCAAGTGTATTGTATTGCCAAACTAAAAAGCAAGACTAAAGCTCACAAGGCAAACATGAGCCACGATTTCGCACTGCTAAAACAGATGTATGAAGCTCACAAAAAACAGGAGAAATTGGACAAATGGATCGCCAAGAAGCAGAAAGAGACATATGTCCGCATTGACGATAATTGGAAAAAGTGTGACTTCCAGCACGAAGGTTGGATAAAATAAAGATCCGATATAATAGATAATGAGTCTACTAAAGAAGACATATATATATTTACTGTTGTGCATCTTTGCAATGTCAGCAAAGGCGGAGACCAACGTGATTCTTGAATATAGTGACGAGCTATCATTCGACAAGGAGCACGGACGTGATTACCAGATTTTGCGTGGCAACGTGAGATTCCGTCACGATAATGCTTTGATGTACTGCGACAGTGCATATTTCTACGACACTAACAATTCGTTTGACGCATTTGGAAACTGTCGTGTGGTGCAGGACACAATGATCATGACATCCAACACGATGTACTATGATGGCAACACACGAATTATGAAAGTGCGTGGTGGAGCCGTGCTAAAAAACGGCAGCATGACACTGACAACTGACTGGCTTGATTTCTATCGTGATGCCAACTACGGATATTACGCAGACGGAGGCCATCTCGTCGACCCTCAATTTGATATTGTATCAAAGAAGGGCTATTACTACCCAAGCACAAAAGTGTCATTTTTCAAGGGCGACGTTACAATGTTGAGCGGCGAGACAAAGATTCTTACCGATTCACTTAAGTTTGATCAGAAGCAGAATATTTCATCCGTATTCGGACCGTCTACAATCTACCACACAGACTACACGATTGAGACAACTCACGCTTGGACCAACACTGTTGACAGATATGGTCGTTTATACAACCATTCCGTCTTGACAAGCAAAAACGGATCGAAGATGACGGCCGACTCCATCTATTTCTCAAGCATGACGAATATAGTTGAAATGTGGGGCGACGCATTGGCACTCGACGACTCTTCTCATACCGGTTTTTCTGGTGATTACGCTTGGATGCAAAACAATCCTAACAAAGGAATCGTCGTAGGCAAGGCATGTATGATGGATTACTCAAACCCAGACGACACACTATTTGTGCATGGAGACACCATCAAATATCGCCAGTCTACCATCGACACTACAAAGAGAGAACTATTTGCATTCCACCATGTGAAGCTTTTCAGCAATGACATGCAAGCCAAGGGAGATTCAATGACATATATAGAGTTGGACTCTTTGATTCGATTGGATGGAAATCCTGTTTTGTGGGCCGATGAAAGCCAGATTACAGGAGACACAATCAAAATCTTCACTAAAGATAATAAGCCGAACTGGATGCATATTCAAGGAAATGCATTCGTGATCCAACAGCAAGCTATTGACTGCTATGACCAGCTTAACGGACGTGAAGCAAAGGGATATTTCCACAAAAGTTATCTCGACCATCTTGACATGATGGGCAATGCGATGTCCGTCTACTACGCGCAAGACGAATACAACAAATTGATTGGTATCAACAGATGTGAAGGACAGATGTTGACTATCTTCTTGCACAACCAGAAGATGGAAAAAATCAAAATGACACCAGACTCCAAAGGCAAGATGTATCCGCCAGGAAACATTCCAGAGAAAGAGAAAAAGTTGAGAGGATTCAACTGGAGAGAGGTAGAAAGACCTTTGTGCAAGGATGATATCTTCAAATGGGAAACTAGCGTGAAAGTTGACGTTGACGACAGAAATAAACGAAACCGTTAATGATTGAGAGTCAACTCTTAACTATTAACTCTTAATTTTTAACTATTAATCATACATGAGCAATATAGATATTTTCAAAAAGGTACAGAAGGCATCAGCTGAATTGAACCTTCTATCCGAGAATAAAATCAACGAGATTCTTCGTGCTTTGGCAGACGCTGCTGAAAGCAACTGTGCGGATATTCTAGCTGCCAACGAGAAAGACTTGGCAAAAATGGATCCTGCCAACCCAATGTACGATCGTTTGAAATTGACTAAGGAGCGTATCGACGGAATTGCATCAGACATCCGTAACGTCGCTACCCTACCTTCTCCACTTGGCAAATCATCTAAAGAGAACACACTTCCCAACGGTTTGAAGATCAAACGTGTAAGTGTGCCATTCGGAGTGATTGGAATCATCTATGAGGCTCGTCCAAACGTGACTTTCGACGTGTTCAGCCTATGCTTGAAGTCAGGTAACGCATGTGTGTTAAAGGGAGGTACAGATGCTTTCGATAGCAACACAGCCATCGTCAATGTCATCCACAATGTGTTGAAGCAGCACAACGTAAATCCAGATATCGTGGCACTTATGCCAGCTGGACGTGAGGCCACAGCCGATTTGCTTGCAGCACGCGATTACGTCGACTTGCTTATCCCACGTGGAAGCGCAGGTTTGATCAAGTTCGTAAGAGAGAACGCAAAGGTAAACGTCATCGAGACAGGAGCCGGAGTGGTTCACACATATTTCGACAAAGCAGGTGATTTGGAGAAAGGCAAGGCAATCGTCAACAATGGAAAGACACGTCGTGTGAGTGTCTGCAACGCGCTTGACTGCCTGATCATCCACAAGGATCGCTTGAACGACATCGATGCTCTTTGCGCACCACTCGCAGCAAGCAATGTG
Organism: Paludibacteraceae bacterium; assembly: GCA_045641065.1. Classification (GTDB taxonomy): domain Bacteria; phylum Bacteroidota; class Bacteroidia; order Bacteroidales; family Paludibacteraceae; genus UBA1723. Next base: position 23,649 of record JAZUGF010000114.1, read on the forward strand.
AAGCTATATTGCGACGACGCTTCGTTTGCAGCATTGAAGCAGTATCCAGCAGAGTTGAAGAGCCACGCCACACCAGATGATTTCGGTTGTGAGTTCCAGGACTACAAGATGGCAATCAAGACAGTTGATAGCATCGACGGTGCAATTGACCACGTCAGCACATATTCGTCTAAGCACTCAGAGGCTATCATCAGTGAGGATTCTACAGCGTTAGCTAAATACATCCAAATGGTGGATGCCGCTTGCGTCTACCAGAATGCACCAACAAGCTTCACTGACGGAGCTCAGTTCGGCCTAGGTGCTGAGATCGGAATCTCCACTCAGAAGCTTCATGCCCGTGGACCTATGGCACTTGAGGAAATCACTACCTACAAGTGGATTATAGAAGGAAACGGACAAGTAAGAAAGTAAATGCTAAATGCAATTAATTAGGCAACTATATTGCAATTGGTCAAAATGAGGATTGTTAAGGGCGGAACGCCCTAACCCCTCCCTCTTTGCGAGCCCGCAAGGGCGAGCAAAACAACAAAGACATTGATAATAAATGCAAACTGCGACACTATAATTTCGCATTTCGCATTTCACATTTCTAATTTTAAAAAAGATGAGATATTATACAGGAGTCAAGGATCTTGGCGATTTGAACGCAGCCGTTAAGGAGGCATTGGAGGTAAAGAAGAACAGATTCGGATACCAGCATCTTGGAAAGAACAAGACATTGCTAATGGTATTCTTCAACAACAGTTTGCGTACTCGTTTGTCTACACAGAAAGCAGGTATGAACCTTGGAATGAACACAATGGTGTTGGATGTAAACCAGGGAGCATGGAAGCTTGAGACAGAGCGTGGAGTAATCATGGATGGCGACAAGAGCGAACACTTGCTAGAGGCTATCCCTGTTATGGCTTCATTCTGCGACATCATCGGAGTAAGAAGTTTCGCACGTTTTGAGAGCAAGAAATTCGACTACGAGGAGACAATCATCAACCAGTTTATCAAGTACTCTGGCAAACCAGTATTCTCGATGGAGTCAGCAACTTGTCACCCACTACAGGCATTCGCAGACCTAATCACAATCGAGGAGTTTAAGGAGGTTAAGCGTCCAAAGGTAGTGTTGACATGGGCACCACATCCAAAAGCCCTACCACAGGCTGTTCCAAACTCATTCGCTGATTTCATGAATGAGGCCGACGTCGACTTCGTCATCACACATCCAAAGGGATACGAGTTGGCAAAGCAGTTTGTAAGAGGAGCAAAGGTAGAGTATGATCAGGACAAGGCACTTGCTGGAGCTGATTTCGTATATGCTAAAAACTGGAGTGCATACCAGGATCCTAACTACGGACAGATTTTGAGCAAGGATATGTCGTGGACAATCACAACAGAGAAGATGGCGTTGACAAACAACGGACACTTCATGCACTGTTTGCCAGTCCGTCGTAACATGATCGTTTCAGACGACGTGATCGAGAGCCCACGCTCATTGGTTATCCCAGAGGCTGCCAACAGAGAGATCTCTGCAGAGGTGGTTTTGAAGAGAATTTTGGAAACTGAATTCTAATATTAATGAGGGCATCGGCACAAAAGAAGCCCTCAAAAAAAAGGATTTTTAAGGGCTAAGCCCTAACCCACCTGTTGACGCGAGTCCGTAAGGTCGAGCGTAAAATTTAGGACTTTAATGAATTTATAAACTTAATTAATAAAAAATCAAAAAGGGCATGAAAAAAGAGTATTTAGCAGAGATGCTAGGCACAATGGTGCTAGTTCTAATGGGATGTGGTGCTGCAGTAGCACTAGGTTGTTCATCTAACTGTGCTGGTCTACACGTAGTAAACGCAGCTTCAGTAGTAGGAACATCAATGGCATTCGGTTTGGCAGTTGTAGCAATGGCTTACGCTATTGGCGGAATCAGCGGTTGCCACATCAATCCAGCAATCACACTTGCTTGTTTTATGTCAAAGCGTATGTCAGGTAAGGATGCAGGTATGTACATGGCATTCCAGACAATCGGAGCATTCATCGGAAGCGGTCTTCTTTTCGCATTGACTTCAAATGTTGATGGTCTTGCAGGAACAGGAGCAAACGCATGTCAGGATGGAGTTTCTATCGTTGGTGGTCTACTTGCTGAGATCATCTTCACATTTGTATTTGTATCTGTTGTTCTATTCTCTACAGATTCAAAGAAGGGTGCAGGCAACCTTGCAGGACTTGCAATCGGTTTGTCTCTAATTCTTGTTCACTTGGCATGTATCCGTTTCACTGGAACATCTGTTAACCCAGCTCGTTCTATCGCACCTGCAATCTTCGAGGGTGGTGCTGCATTGGAGCAGGTATGGATCTTCATCGTAGGTCCATTCATCGGTGGAGCAATCGCATCAGTTGTTTACAACTGCATCTCAGGCAGCTGCGGTAAGGAAGACTAATCTGATTATAACAATCACAACAAAGGCTGTCTCAAACGAGGCAGCCTTTTGTGTTTTAATATCCATCTATTTTGTGCAAAACAACAAAAACGCCCTTATAATTCACGGAATCTCATAATTTTTGCCACATTCCGTGAAATATAAGCACTTTATAGCTTCATATTTCACGGAATCTTACATTTCCGTTTTATCAACAAACATCAAAGCGGTGCTATAAATCAGCACGGAGATACAAAGTACACAGAGAAAGTCTGCGACTTTTATAAGTGAAAAGGAGATTAACCGGATATGGATTAACATTAGTTAATAGTACATAAGAAAAAAATTATTTTGCTTTGTTTTATATGTTTTTGCAATTCCATATTTTTGCAAAAATTAAAACAAAATTTATGGTTATAAATAAAAAATGTCTATTGGGCTTATTTTCAGGTATGCTTTTGGCAACTTCGATGTCAGCTAAAGTGCCTGTTAATATAAATTCAGGGATGCCTGCATACCCGTTTCCACAGTTTAAGTCGTACAAGACAGGAATCAATCTTGGAATGAAGCAATATGAGGGAATCACTCATGCGGAAATGGAGAAAGATATTCGTGGAGCATATCAGCTATTTGCTAACGAATGGGAATACACAGGAGATGAGTGCGACGGTGTAAAGTATATTCAAGGAAATATTGGATGCCCTTACGATTGCTCGGAAGGCGATGGCTATTCTCTTCTTGCTGCCGCTTATATGGGCGATAAAGTATCGTTTGATGGTCTTTGGATGAGAATCCATGATGTAAGACGAACTGGCCAAATAAAATATTTGGATGGCGAGCCTGTAGGTGAGTCTGGATATGGCTATAATATTTTAGCGGATAATTTAATTTCTAGCTCTGCTACTGATGGCGACTGGAATATGGCATTGGCTCTTTACGTAGCGTGGAAGCAATGGGGTGATGATAGCGGTCATAAAACATTCACAGGAGAGGCAATTTCTTATAAGAAAGAATTGATTGATGTTGTTTCTGGTTTGGCAGAAATTTATGACGAGCGATTCAAAGATCAGAATCCAAGAAGAGTCACATGTGGCGACATTGGTTTGGACGGATATCCAAAGAATGGTACGACGTGGGCTGAAATCACAGATTGGGCTAGTGAAAATCCAATAGAGAAGGATGGTGTGACATACATTCCTGAGTATAGGGGACCTGTGAAAGGTCATACAGACTATTTATCACCTGCTTTTTGTTATGAGTTTTATAAACTTTTGGACGAAGTCGATACAGAGTCTGATAAAGAATGGCTAAAAAGTCAGTTCTTAAGAGCCACTGCTTCTGCCGATTGGATAATGGGCAGTTGGTTGGAACAGAATGAAAAGAATCTTCCTTATTCAGAGATGTATACAATCGATAACGATAATGTAGTTACTTTTGAAGCCGGTAATCAGGGAGGTAGATTCCGCAGTGTTTGGGAAACATCTTTGAATTATGTTTGGCATGGAAATCCAAATTTCACTTGGAATCCTGAGAGTCATCAGGTGGAAGATAAGCCTAATACATACGAGCAGACTGTCTGCAAACGTGCTGCAGCATACTGTGCGGCTCCTCAAAAATGGACTGGTGCGAATTGTGTTAGATTTGCAGGAAGCGAAGCCTCTTTTGATGGTACGGATGTGTTGACTTGGGATGTTCAACCTGATGGTTCAGCCGATGATTCCAAGTCAATTTATGTAATGAATTGGGTGCCAGGTGTATCGACTGGAGCTGCGGTTGGTGCAGAAGATTTAGATCTAACAGCAAAACTTTACCGTCGTTGTCAGATAGAGTGGGATTATAGAGAGGATAGTATTCCTTATTATTTTCATGGATGGTTTAGATTGTATGGCATGCTTTGCGCTACAGGTAACTTCTTTGCTCCTTCTGATATCAAACCAGAGGTTAATATCCGTCTTTATAAATCTATCAAAGATGGTAAGACTGTTTGTTATCCTGGAGATAATGTGACATTCTTGCTTGATTATCGCAACTATGGATCAGAGTATTCCGAAGAATTTGTGATAACAGAAAAACTTCCTGATGGATTTGAATTTGTTTCTGCTGACAATGATGGCGTTTATGACCCTGCAAAACATACAATCACTTTCTCGTTGAACAGAGTCGGCGGAAGAATATATGATGACCTTGACAAAACGCAAGGCCGTGTCTCTTATACTATTAAGGCAAAAGAGGATGCAGAGGGTATGTATAGTTCAATCTCAACTCTTTCTTATGATGATGTTGTCGCTACTGCGGATGCTTATCCTAACAATGTGACTGCTACTTATGAGGTGAATTCTATTACAGTATTGCCGAATAAATTGAAAGTCACTACAGAAGTAAGCAAAAACATTGTTGAGCCAGGAGAAGAGGTTGAGTACACTATCTCATTCGCTAATGTTGATACTACGAAAGTTGTTGGAGGTCGAAAAGATGTTGCTGTGTCTGTTGCATCCACTGCTGAAAGAAGCAATATGAATCTTTATATGCGTTTGTGGAATGACGCTGCAGAACCTCTTATCAATTTGGGTAATTATCGCGTCTCTTATTATACGAATGAAATTCTATTGGATCAAGCTATTGGTTATGAAGGTGGTAGTGATAATTATGCTAAATTGTTAGTGTCAGTTGATACAATTTCGCAATATCCAGGAAAGGAAATGTATAGAGTCGTTATGCAATTTGACAGTGTATTGTCAACAACAACAGCTCATTTAAGTAATTTCGCTGGTTTTTCGGATAGACGTATTCATGAAGGAGTGACTATACCATTAAGAGTGGAAGTACTGCTACATCATCCTAATTATGAATATTTGGATTATACAAATTATTTCTCGTATGATCCGGATAGTAATGCTGATCGTCGTGATTTGTATTATCCTGTTGCTCCACGATATGTAGAATATGGAAATCCTGATAAGACAGAAATTAGCAATGGTTACGTTCCTTCTGTATGTGAATCTGCAGATCATGTATACTCTAATATTGCTGTAGAGGAGTTTGATGGATATGTGTGGCGACTTGTACAGGGAAACATTCCTAATGTAGGACATGATCTTGAGAATGTTACTCTTTATGACACATTGCCTGCAGAACTTGAGTTTGTGGAGTTCACAAGTGAATCTCCATTAGATAAGATTGCAACTCTAAAGGCAGAAAAAGTAGAAGATGGCAGAACGTTAATTGTATGGCAGTCATCATTAATGCCGGCTGAGGAGTATAAGATTTCATTCAAGGTAAAGGTTAAAGAAAATGCTTCGTTGGAAGATGTCAATAATGTAGTGGTTGTCGACGCTGAAGGTGCCTCTGCGTTTTCAGATTCAAAACTTACTATCAGTGAGACTCAGGGTGTAGATAATGTTTCAAATATTAATCTTGAACTTGTCTCTCCAAATCCTACAAGAGAATCTTGGATAATCTTACGTGATTGTGAGTATGAGATTTACAACGCCGTTGGTGCTAAATTGGAGAATGGTAGCGTCGAAGCAGGTTCTTTGATTGGTACAAAACTACCGACAGGAGTATATTTGTTAAAGACTCTTTCAGGCGAATCACAGAAGTTGATTAAGGAGTAAGAAGATTGATACTCAGTTTTTATAATATAGGATAGATTTTTTTCTATCCTATATTTTTTTGGTACTTCTCTAAATTCACCACAGAGACACAAAGATCACAGAGATGAGGATTGTTAAGGGCGGTAGCCCTAACCCCTCCTCCAACGCGAGTCCGTATTCTATGTTAAAATCCAAACATATTGAGCAAAAAATTGCAACAATGTTGTATGTTTTGATTTTTGACAAAAACTGATGGTCTCGAGTAAACTGATGAGGGTCGTCAAGGTGTCTGACAAGCG
>JAZUGF010000115.1:0-8970 GCA_045641065.1 Paludibacteraceae bacterium
ATATTTGCATCAAATGGAAGTAAAACAAGAAGGATTTAATACTGTTACCCAATTTAATACTGTCAATCACTTATTTTTTTGGAAATACAGAAATACAAGCAATAATGCTTAGTTTGTATACTAAATCCCGACACCGTACTAATTTATTTAGTTTTTCCAGCGGCCAAATTTGCATTAATCTTTCAAGTTTATATAACTAAAAGGTTCTTATTCCATAGTAAATCTTCTTAACGGGAGAAAGAATCAGAACCGAGAGAGATTCAGACTTTAAGGACTAAACAATAACATTCATAGAAGACATTTCGTTGTGAAACGAGATGTTTTCGCTTTTTAAACAACTCCCTATTGGTTACAAACAAAAAAAGACGCGAACATATCGCGTCTCTACAATCATCTATTTCCAATAGTGCAAACGATTTTTTCCCGAATCCGTTCACCATCTTCCAAAACTGACTCAAACACCAAAACATAGATTCCTGTCGGTAACATGTTTCCATCTTCATCAGTACCATTCCATCTATACTCCCCTTCTCTATCCAACAGTTGATATTCTGAAATCTGAGAAATCTGTCTACCATACCTGTCAAAACACATCAACGAACCTTTGAAATTTGGTTTGAAGAATGAATATTCAATTATAATCTCAGGAAAGTCATCTGTAATGAAGCATTGAACACATTTTATCTCCTCTGTTTTAGCCGATGATGACGAATTCTTTGATCCGGGTGTTGCTCCACCACACTCGTCTGATGCAGATTTCCACACGTCACTATCAAACGAGACTCGTTCCAAACTCCTGCCTTTATCTTGATTAGAAAATTGACTATGCATCTTCGGGTCATAAGCAAACTCGTCCATCACATTTTCTTTCTTATCCAACAAGACCACATTAGCTCCGCTATTACTAAAAGTAGGCATCTTCAGCAAAGTGTAAGCAATAGCACCGTCTCCACAACCATATTTTTCACATACATTTTCCACTTCCCTACTTAATATAAAATATGTATGTGGAGGAATCGCATCATTCACATTATCAGAAAGAGGAGTGATATAATTGAGATTGCCATTCGTTTTTCTAGTTGCGATTGACAACGATTTTGCAGAAATCCACTTGTCACTCATATTAAATAATTCCACAAACTCGCTTCCTCCCGTCGCCACATCAAATAGAATCTCATTCAAAACCACATCTCCCTTCTTCGCATCCTCAGAAAAATAGATTTTCAAAGTTGTGTCTTGCGAGCAATTATTTCGAATATCACAAGCAGATAGAGAAAGCCCATATTCACCATGCGACTTCGGACTATATTTGAATTGTGTTGTTTTCTCGTCACTTCCTAAATATTCAAATGCTATATCCGCGTCGACGCGAATGCTCTCAGGTTTTATTTTTTCATTCCACTCGACGATGATGACCGAATCATTTCGCCCTATTCCTGCCACATACGGAGGATCATAATCAACAAAATCTGTAGTGATAGAAATTGAATCAAACGAGAAATGCTTAGTACGTGTTTTAGAGAAATGAGGATTCAAAATAAAATAGGAAGACGTTTCAATCATCCCATCATTTGTAATAAAGTCGACGGTGTAATCCTCTTCTTCATTGATTTTACTCCGCAGAGTCCAGTTGCCATCCCTGTCCGTCTGCACGACGATATCATACTGCACTGTAGTGAAATTCAATCTTTTCTTAGCCGAAGCACCCAATTTCTTCTGTACACCATTCTCTGACTTCCACAACGCAATCTCATCATTTGATTTTCCAAGCAAGAGATAATAGCCAGACAAAGTTGAATCCGCAATGTCGGCTGACGAAGATGCCAAATAGACAGCAAGATAGTTAGACGAAGTAGGATTCAGATCTATTCTTCCGCACAAATGCCATGTGGCTGAGATTATAGCTTCGGATTTTGTTGAAATAGACGCGGATAATTGCGTCTTCACGGCATTAAGCCTCAACGATTCATTTTCAACTGCGAAAGAAGCAGTGTCGCCCGACCAAACATTTTTCCATTCTTCACCTGCAAAATGCAAGATAAAACAATAAATTAAACCAACAAATAACTTCATATTATAATTTTTACTAATTTTGCACCTCAAAAGGCTAATCCGCCTACAAAAGTAAGAAAAATTTTAATTAAACAATAAAAAATGAAAGTAGCAATCGTCGGAGCCAGTGGAGCTGTAGGACAGGAGTTCCTAAGAGTATTGGCAGAGAGAAATTTCCCAATGGATGAGTTGGTGCTATTCGGATCAGAGAGAAGCGCCGGACAAAAATACACTTACAAAGGCAAGGAGTACACCGTTCAGCTTCTAAAGCACGGAGACGACTTCAAGGGCGTAGATATTGCTTTCACATCAGCAGGTGCAGGTGTTTCTAAAGAGTTCGCAGAGGACATCACTAAGTTTGGTGCTGTCATGATCGATAACTCAAGTGCATTCCGTATGGACAACGACGTTCCATTGGTAGTACCTGAGTGCAACGCAGAGGATGCTCTTGTTCGTCCAAGAGGTATCATCGCAAACCCTAACTGTACAACAATCATGATGGTTGTAGTTCTTCAGCCACTTGAGAAGTTGAGCCACATCAAGAGAATCCACATCGCTTCTTACCAGGCAGCTTCTGGTGCAGGTGCAGCAGCAATGGCAGAGCTTGAGCAGCAGTACAGAGAGGTACTTGATGGTAAGCCAGCAACAGTTAAGAAGTTCGCATACCAGCTTGCATACAACGTAATTCCTCAGATCGACGTATTCATGGAGAATGGATACACTAAGGAGGAGATGAAGATGTTCAACGAGACACGTAAGATCATGCATACAGATGCTGCTTGCTCAGCAATGTGTGTACGCGTGCCTTCACTTCGTTCTCACTCTGAGGCTGTTTGGATTGAGACTGAGAAGCCAATCGACGTAGAGGCAGCAAAGAAGGCTATCGCAGCAGGCGAGGGTGTTCAGCTAATGGACGATCCAGCTAACAAGGTATACCCAATGCCATTGTTCCTTGCAGGTAAGGATGATGTATACGTTGGTCGTGTACGTAAGGATCTTGCTAACGAGAATGGTTTGACATTCTGGTTGGTAGGTGACCAGATCAAAAAGGGTGCTGCATTGAACGCTGTTCAGATTGCAGAGTACCTTATCAAGGTTGGTAATGTTAAGTAATTAGCTTAGAACTGAGAGCTTAAAGATAATAGAGAGGTTGTGTCGGAAGATGCAACCTCTTTTTTTGTTCCTCACAGCCACTCTTAAATGGAGGTGATTGGAATTTTGACTTTAGAAATAATTAAGTTCTCCGAAACCTTAATGTTCTCCGTGGTTAAATTATTTTTGTATTCTTTGTACTTTTATTATCTTTATCGTCAAATTAAAATTTGTCATGAAGGAGTCCTTAAAAAATACCATTTCTGTGCTATCTATGATAGTGCTGTGTCTGCTCGCCAGCAGTGCACAAGCAAAGACAGATTGGGAAGAGGACGGGCTAAAGGGAAAAGTGAAGGAGGTACGTACATACAATGTGAAAGAGAAACCCGGGTCATTAGAAAAGGCATCAATACGTCGAATAATCAAATATGATAAGAATGGAAACCGTCTACTTGAAAAGCATTACAATGAATATGATGAGGAAGACGGTGTGATGACCTCAAAACTAGTATATAAATACAAAAAGAGAAAGAACGGTATTGAAAGATTGGAATACGACCAATATAACACGTTGATTGAAAAAACGTTATTCAACAAAGACAGAATCAAAGTAGAGGATGAAGATTATATTTACGGCGTGAATTATCGTTGGAGAACCGTCAACAAATATGATCAAAACGGAAAGATCATTCAAGAAACAAAATATTTGAATGACAGCTTGTGCGAAGTAGCCACTTACAAATACGATGAGAAAGGCAACATCACTGAAGAGTCTCATTCCGACTCCCCTACCAGATGGGAAAATCGTAAATTTATAAACACGTATGAAAATGGTAATCTTGTTGAATTATCAGAATTTGATTACGCAGGAAAATTAAAATACCGTACCGTCTACAAATATAATGACAAGAAGAAATGCATTGAGGAAACCGTTTACGACTCTAACGGTGAAATGTGTAGTCTCTTGCAAAACAAGTATAATGACGCAGGCAAAAAAATTGAGTCAACTCATTATGTTACAGGCAATGAGTTGATGCAAATGGATGTATATATTATAGATGAAATAGGCAAAACATCAGTATCATTGCGTTATGATCCAGATGGGGAATTAGGAAGAATAGCAGTAAGTAAGTTAGACGACAAAGGGAATGCTCTTGAAACGAATATCTATGTAGGATACGATAAAATCTTCTATTTCGGAAGCATCATCGAATACGATTATTATAAACGTTGACGCTGACTAGTTAACGTCAAGGCCAACGTTAACGTAAATACTACAATCCTAGAAATGCCCTTATAAATGAGCCTAATCCGAATGCCATTAGTCCGGCAATCACTGCTCCTGTCACAGCAATAACACCCAAACCAATCTTGAAAGGCTTTAAGATTTTCTGTTTACGCAATCTCTTCTCCTCTGCTCTAGCCTCAGCGATTATCTTCTCTGCTTTTTCTTTTGAGACCAAAGATGGAGTGATCCAATCTCTAAACAACAAATCATTCTTAAATTCCACTGCAACTCTCACAAGATCAGATGGTTTTCTCAAATCAATTCTTTCCTCTGGATTCAAAGTCATTGAGATTTCATCAATCTTACTCATCAAAGCATCAAAACATCTCTTAGAGACATTAGTGTATACTCTATCCGTATTGGAATTGAAATACGGAGAATCATATTTGCTTCTTGGCAGATTGATATTGCGGCAATTCTCAGAAGATACTACAAGTACAGACTCAGGAATCTCAATATCAGCACAATTCTTCATATATACAAAATGCACCGAAGGCGAAATCTTAATGTTTCTGCAACCAACCAATTCAAGGAAGACAACACCGTCTGCCACCTCACCACCGTCGAAATTAGTCAAACGAGTGGCATAATCCATCTTCGTATCTGAAGTCGACGCTACTGATGGAATCTCATGTTCGCCAACGTAGCAGACACCATTCGCGTCGGTTTTGAAATTTGTGGCATAAAAAGCGTTTGAGATTGAAAAACCTTTTTCTGTTCCCAATCTTTCATCGTATGGCTTTGTGATGCAGTATCCCATAAACGTATAGTTATAAATTCTTTCACAAATATACAAAAATACTTTAATAACTATGCAATATCACACAAAAGCATTAACTTTGCAGACGAATGGAAAAACGGAAATTCTACTATTGAAAAATCTATTAGTCCTGAATTCCAATTTTTTACTTTTTACAAGACATAATAACATACATAATGAGAAAAAATTTATTTGTGATGCTTGCCGCTTGTGCATTAGCATTTAGTCAAGTTCACGCAGGTTCCATCTACGGTATTTCTGCGGATGGTAGCAATGACGAATTCCCAATCGGAGATGTCAGAAGCATCAAGATCGCACCAAAAGCAGACGGTTATAAGTCCTACCCTGCAATCAAGTTCGGAGAAAGCAGCGATCCAACAAGCACAGACGAGACAAAATCACGTTTCATCATGGCTTATCCTAACCCAGTGAAAGAATATATCACAATCTCTGGAGTTAATGACGACGCGAAGATTTCCATTGTCAACATGCAGGGAGTTGAGGTTTTGAAAACTCAGGGTACAAAGGTGAATGTAAGCAATTTAGCAGAAGGTTCATACATTCTTGTCGTAGAAGGTGAAAAAATGAAATTCCTAAAAAAGTAAAATTCTAAAGTAATATACACACAAAAATGAAGAAATTACTATTGTCGTTCGCTGCAATAATGGCGAGCGTAGTCCTAATGGCACAAAGCCAGCTTTATGTGATTATGAAAGACGGCAGTGGAGCTAGCTTCCCAGAAGCGACTGTCGACAGTTTAACATTCAACGATAAGAACGGAGCAGTAATCTACGGATTGGGAGACATCGTCAAGAAAATGGATGCAATGCAGAAATCTATTGATTCGTTGAAAGGAGTTTTGTCGTCTCAGAATCCCAACATTCCTAGTGACACCACATCGTTCAAATACGAATATGTAGATTTGGGATTGCCTTCCGGAACTCTTTGGGCTACATGTAACATAGGAGCCAAAACGCCTAATGAATACGGTTATTATATTTGTTGGGGAGAAACCGACAAGAAAATGATGTACATGAGAACATCAGGAACATGGTATGGCAAAGAAGTATCTGAATTAAGAAGTGAAGGTGTGATTGACCAATACCATAACCTAACTGCAAAATACGATGCAGCAACAGTTCTATGGGGTGACGAATGGAGAATGCCTACGTTAAATGAAATAAATGAGTTGCTTAACTATTGTGCACAACAGTACACTCAAAGCAACGGAATTGATGGCGTTTTGTTCACATCTACATTAAACTCAAAAAGTATCTTCCTTCCATGCGGAGGTATGATCATGAATAACGAGAAAGTGATGGAAGGAACAAGAGGATATTATATAGGTTCAACAGTATCTGCTGGAAAAGATGGTTCAAGCGGTATGTATTTAGCACAAGGTGATTTCCGTCCAAGTTCTGCATCAAGATCTCACGGAAGATCAATTCGACCTGTACGCAAAAAAGCGAACGAAGCTCCATTCATAGATACAAACCTTTGCTCTATTAACGGCATGAAATATGTTGACCTTGGTCTTCCTAGTGGAACATTATGGGCAGATTGCAACCTTGGATCCGACTCTTCACACCATGAAGGAAATCAATTTATATGGGGTAAAGTAACACCATATTCTCCAAATGATACAACTAGTTATTCACTTGTCTCTGAGGAAACTCTAAGATCAAAAGGCATCACTGATTCAAACAACAATCTAACTGCAAATTACGATGCTGCAAACTATCTATTAGGAGGTGCATGGAGAATGCCAACAGCAGAAGAATGTAAAGAATTGTTGAATTACTGCAAAATTGGATTAAAGACCATAAATGGTGTCGAAGGATTCCAAATTATCGGAACTAACGCAAAAACAATATTTATTCCAAAATCGGAGCCTCTTTCTGATGGATTTGCATTATGGTCTTCAACATCTGCTAGTTCATTCGATGATACAACAGCAAATGTTCTAAGCCATTATGGAGAACATCCTTCGTATAGTCCTGATTACTCACATTTGAGACAACGTAATTCAGCTTTTCCTATACGACCAGTTGTCAACTTGAAGAAATAAAATCTATCATTCTCAAAAGCGTAACCGGAAAACACGGTTACGCTTTTGTAGAACAAATAACCCAAACATGAAAAAACTAATTATTATATTAACAACAATTGTAATTTCGATGATCGCAATGGCTCAAAGCCAGTTTTATGTGATCATGAAAGACGGTAGTGGAGCAAGTTTCCCTGAGAGCACTGTCGACAGTTTGACATTCAACGATGACAACGGTGCTACAATCTACGGATTAGGAGATTTAGCAAAGAGTATTTCTCAATTGAGAAAAGACGTTGACTCTCTAAAGAAGATCATATCTCTACTTACTGTTGACACCTCTTCTTATTCTCACGAATATGTAGATTTGGGATTGCCATCTGGAACACTTTGGGCAACATGCAACGTGGGAGCCAAAAGATCTCATCAATATGGACACTATATTTGTTGGGGAGAGACAGACCAGAAATCCAACTACTCATTGACAGGAGGCAAATTTTACAATTACGACTTATCTACATTGAAAGCCGAAGGAGTCATCGACTCTCACAACAATTTGACTGCAGAATATGACGCCGCAACAGTTTTGTGGGGAGAGGATTGGAGAATGCCTACCACAGATGAATTTGATGAGTTGATTAAATATACAACTCAATCATGGGTTGAAGAAAATGGAACAAATGGTGTCCTTTTTACCTCTAAGAAAAACAAAAACAGCATATTCCTTCCTTGCTCAGGAATGATCAGAGACAACGTTGAGACAATGGTTGGAACGAGAGCTTATTATCTCGGTGCGACTGCTACTGATGGATCTGCATGTAGTTTTTATATGTCTCAAGGTGATGAACCAGGAACATTAGACATTAGAACAGGAGCTACATCAAGAAGTCATGGCAGAACTATTAGAGCTGTACGAAAGACTAAGCCAAGCAATGGAAGTGATATAAAAGATCCTGCTGATACAGACAAAGATCCTGCTGACACAGACAAAGATCCTGCTGATACGGCTCCAACATATATAGACTTAGGACTTCCAAGTAATACATTGTGGGCAAAAGAGAATCTAATGGTGACTGCAGAATATCCAGCAGGAACAAAATTTGCATGGGGTGAGACTACGACTAAATTAGAGTTTACAGAAGAGAATTACTCCTTGCCTTTAGAACAGGATCAAGAAGAAATGTTCGCTAATGGATATTTGGATAATACAGGTAACTTAGTAGCTAAATACGACGCTGCTACTGTTAACCTTGGCAATTACTGGAGACTTCCAACCAAAGCAGAGTTTTCAGAACTTTATGAGTATTGTAAGATGGAGATTGTTGACCTAACAAACGGCACTCAAGCTGTCAAAGTCACAGGTGTCAACGGAAATTCAATATATTTCCCTGCTGGTTTTTCATATTGGACATCAACACACAGTAATCTCAGTAGGATTGTTTATGCAAACTATTTCAGAGAAGACATAATAAACGACCCAGATGAATATGTACCTCTTTCAGTACAATGTATTTCTCCAACAAGCTCACACCAAGGATTTTTAATAAGACCTGTTGTTAGCAAACGATAATTCTTATTATCTAATAAAAAAGAGGGTGTATCAAAATTGATATGCCCTCTTTTCGTATTTAAAAATCAACGAAAAAAAATAAAAAAGCCCCAACTTTCTCAAGCTGGGGCTTTGTTGTCTCATAAAGATTTTGTATCTTTATGGAAACCAATAATTTAATG
>JAZUGF010000116.1:0-1642 GCA_045641065.1 Paludibacteraceae bacterium
GTTTCCTTTTCAGATGTCAATCCGTCTCTTCCCACATTTCCTCCGTATCTCTGATAATAATCCACATTGAGAGGAGCTATCAGATTCCACTTATATGATTTGTCTTCCAATCCACCTGTAATCTCAGGGGAGAACACAACTCTGCTGCCCTGATTCAATCGAACCGAATTCTTCTTCTCTCCGCTTTCATGGGATTCAACACCATCAACAACATAATTGAATTTAGCGGACAAATCATTGACGAAGAAATGGACAAGTTTAGTGCTTCTTGCTCCTGTCTTCTTCACCCAGCGAGTGATCTCAACATCAAACGAATGCTTTGGCTTTTTGATAAAAATTCCATAAGAAAATCTAGTAGAATCAGACTGAATCACTTCACTGCTAATAGTGCTGCTTGAAGTATACGGGTATATTCCGTCTCCCTCAAAATCAATCGCCCTATACGAATACTCATACACTCCAGGATAATCCTTCTTGTATTTGATTCCCACATTTCCACCTACACACACACTGTCGTGCAACACCAACTCTTCATCCAAAATCATAGACGCATACAATGTGGTCACTTTGTAAGCCTTGCTTGTATGCTCTCCGCATGAGCTTGTCGCAACAGTTCTGTAATACACATTTTCTATTGTGTCCACAACAGCAATCGTATAGACTCCACTCTCGTTTGCATCCTGAGACTCCAAGTCTTCCCACTTTATATTATCGTAAGACTTCTGCCATGTCACTATATCCGCATCCGAAATTGTGTCTATCAGACTCATATCCAAAGACGGAAGTTTCTCCACACTGTACTGAGTTTTATTCAAACTGTACGATTTCAATACACTATCACTTACAGACGGTACAATATCCGTAGTCTTAGGCAATGGTCGGATGTTCACCTTTATCACATTAGACACAGATGTATACTCTCCATCCGTAGTTAAGCGACGATACGAAGTCTCTACACTCACGGGGGTTGGAGTATACTCCTTGTCTGTCGCACCTTCAATGTTCACATAGTCGGCAGTATAGATATTCTTATACTGCCACTGGTAAGTGTAGTTTCCGTTTCCTCCCTCTACAAGAGTCGAGACTATAGCCGGAATATCACTTCCTCCGCATAGGACAGAATCTCCGTCAAATCTTACAACTCCTCCACGGAGAGGGTTGAATCTGTACGCACTCACACAATGATCCGAGTTTGCGACAAGCATCAATATGCTGTCCTTGTAAACATCTGTCTTGTATGGCAAAGTTGTGGTGTTGCTAGAAACAACCGGCAACTCGCCGTCACCCTCAAAGTAATAGTCAGCAGCAAACTCCTTCCCTCTCTCTATTGTCATAGACACCGATGAATCCTGCATGTCACTGACAATATTCAACATCATCTTTCCTACATAGTCGTACTGCTCTACCTTAGTTCCATAGATAGTAACGATATTTGAAGTGTCCGCTTCACATCCGTTGCTTGCGATTCTTCTAATGAACATCGTATCTTCTGCCAACAACGACAAATCCTTACCAGTCTTGAAGTCTTCCATCCAAGTTTGCTTGTCTTTGCTCACATACCACTTGTAGCTGATTTTGTCTGCATGGGCACCACCTTGGCTTTCTCCCTCTATCTCCACATATCTTCCGTTGCATGGAGTAA
>JAZUGF010000117.1:0-12873 GCA_045641065.1 Paludibacteraceae bacterium
AGTTGGCACAATAATTTGTCTTCCTAAGACCGCTTGGCCTCCGACTTATCAATCTTCCATT
This sequence comes from Paludibacteraceae bacterium, assembly GCA_045641065.1. Lineage (GTDB taxonomy): Bacteria > Bacteroidota > Bacteroidia > Bacteroidales > Paludibacteraceae > UBA1723. Next base: position 62 of record JAZUGF010000117.1, read on the forward strand.
TGGTTTTTCAAAGTGTGGATTAAACATATCCTCATCGTTTCCACGAATCTGGGCGATATTCTCAAAAAGCTCTTCACAACCGTCGCTATTCATCATATGAGGCAACTTCAATTCCGGATGATCCTCACACTCATCCTCATCAGCCATAACAAGATGCATTCTGCGATCAGTGATTGTAAGTGAGTCGAGAGTAATTGCGTCGAACACATCATTAGGTACCCAGGACATTGACATTGTCATGTGTCCGTCAATATCAAAGTTGACGGAATTGATGGAAGCACCAGCCTCCTGAGTCATTTTTCCAATAAGGAACTGTTTGAATTTCTCAAGTGCGATATCATTCTTCATCTGGTCAAACCAGCTCTGCAAAGCTTGCTCGTTTGACACAGGAATTGTCTGAGGCTTGAACATAGAGAAAGCATTCATCACATCACTCGTACTTGTCTCTCCCTTGCCCAACTTAGGCAACTCCAATGCCACAAGTTTGATATTCTTTCCAGCCAACTCTTTCTCGATTCTCGCACGATAGTCATCCAAATGAAGTTTCTTTGAATGCCCGTCGACGGGATCATTCAAGAAGTCAGTAATAAGGAATACAAACTTAAGATTGTTTCTACCGGTACGAGTAAGATCCTTTTCCAAATACTCAAGCATATTGAGCAAGTCAGTGTAAGCTGTGAATCTCTTTCTCTCTTCAGCCGACACGGGTTTATCATAAACACGGTCTGCATAGTTCACAAGGCTCTGTCTCATTGCCGCGTTGACAACACCAAAACCATTTGGTTCATTTTTTGCCTCGCCTCCAAACTTGATTACAGAGACATAATCACCATCTTGTACAGAGCGGAAAAAGCTTTTTAGGGCAGGAACCACGATTTTTTCATATTTGTTCATAGTTCCAGACACATCAATAGCGAAGACATAATCTGCGTGTTCATTCTTAAGTTCTTCGCCAAATTTTTTCATAAGTTCAGGGAAATCATTAGCCAATGCATCGTAAGCACGATTATCCTGTGCGGAAGACGTTGCGAAACCAAGCATCAGCAACAACATTGAGATGTATATTTTAATCAATTTCATAGTCAGAAAATGGTTATCCTTTTATTAAAAACCTTCTATAAAAATAGAGTTATGCCAATCAACACATAACATTTTCTAAAAATACAATAAATTATATTCTTTTATACTGCGCCACAATATTTTTTATTCACAATTAACTATTTTTAGGTATTCGGAGGATTGTTAGGCTTAGTTTTTTGATTAATTTTGTATTGTTATTGATGCATAGTCAAGCAAAATTATCATAAACATAAATTTACAAAATGGAAAACAGGATTACAACAGTATCAGAAAATTCTGATGTACAGTTTTATTCTCAGGAAAATATACAGCAAAAGATTTATAATATACGAGGGTTGCAAATCATGTTAGATCGTGATTTAGCCAATATTTATAATGTTGAAACCAAGGTATTAAATCAAGCAGTAAAACGCAATATAAAACGTTTTCCAAATCACTTTATGTTCCAATTATCGGAATCAGAATGGAATGATTGGAAGTCACAATTTGTGACCTCCAATTTTATGTCGGAACAGGAAATTCAATCAATTAAAATAGGAATTAGAAGACCTCCTTATGCATTTACCGAGCAAGGAGTCAGCCAGCTTTCTTCTGTATTAAAGAGTGATTATGCAATTGAGATATCAATTAAAATAATTGATGCATTTGTTGCAATGAGAAGGTATATCACTGCTAATGCCGGTATATTTCAACGACTAGAAGCAGTAGAGTTAAAACAAATTGCGACAGACGAAAAGATAAACAATATATTGAGCCGTCTAGACGATGGTTCACTCAAGCAAAAACTTGACGAAACAATATATCATTTTGGAGCGTCTCTTAAAGACCTAGGGAAACGATGGTTTTCCGTAGATATAATTACAGAACATTCAGCTGATGAGTTATTGTCTCGGTTGGTATGATAACAATTCAATATTTATTTTTTTGATGCAGGAGAAACTATTGGCGAAATCATACCATCCATCTTACTATTATTCAAATCCTCGTCCGACAATTTAAAAGTTACAGGCAATTGACACTCCATGGGCACGACAATTCCATTCTGTGTTCCTGGTGTCCAATTGGGCATTTTTTTCACTAATCTCACAGCTGCAGTATCGAGAACTTCATGAACTCTGCGTAATACCTTAATATCAGATATTGTTCCATCTGTTCCGACTATAAACTGCACAATCACCCTACCCTGAATACCTGCTTCTCGAGCAACCTCGGGATAAACTATATTATCCTTAATAAAAACCATCATAGCTTCTTCTCCACCTGGAAACTCAGGATAGCTTTGTGTCATTTTTCCAGTAACCGCCTCTTCTATATTAACTTTATTTAGTAAAGTATCGGCTTTTATCCCTGAATTGCAAAATGAAGTTTCATTGCTTGCCGCAGCAGATGCCGCCAACGACACCACCGAAGCCAAACCAATGATCTTCACTGTTTTTCCAGCCAATTTGCGTATATCAAGCTGATTCTCAATATATCTCACCTCAGACTCGCACGCAGGACATGTGCCCAGACAATCACCTTCATGAGTACATTTCACTGGCTCGTATGGAATATCATTCGCGTCGGCTATCTGCTTACGAATGGCTTTTAATGTCTCACATGTATGCTTTCCTTTATACATAGGTTTCAAAATTAGAGTATATTGAACTAATCTAATTCAAAAGAAATAGGGATTCTATATCTTGACCTGTAAGGCAAACTATCTCTGTTAATAGCTGGTTTTAATTTATCCATTTTTTGAATTATATTGATTGCCATTCTATCAACAATAGGATCTACACCTTGTAATACTTTAATATCTGAAATACCTCCGTTTCTTTCAACGACAAATTCGACAATGACGGTTCCTCGTTTTCCTGGTTTATTGTGTTGTACCAAATTCATACCCAAACCAATAATCTTCACTGCCTTGCCAGCCATCTTGCGGATATTCAGTTGATTCTCAATATATCGCATCTCGGATTCACACGCAGGACATGTGCCCCTACAGTCGCCTTCATGTGTACAAACTACTGGCTCGTATGGGATCTCATTCACGTCGGCTATCTGCTTGCGAATAGATTTTAAGATTTCACATGTATGCTTTCCTTTGTACATAGGTGATCATTATAGGTCCTTCTAGTCCGAATAGATACATTTGTGTAACGAGCATCTAGGATTGAAATTCGCGCCACAATTTTTGCATGATCCTCCCATCTGTTCATATTCTGAATAGGAGAATTGAAGACCACAGACACCACACATTACAGATGATGCTTCTTCTGGCGGTATAGAACCAAATGAATGAGACTCTTTTTCGTTGTGACACTTATAACAAGAGTAGAATTTTCTGCAGACAGAACATTTATTGGCTATAACATCCAAAACTGAATGATAATGTATGCAACGTCCTTGACTATCAGTCAAATTGCCATAAATAATAGATTGGGTAGACGCTTCATTGCAAGTCTCTACATAAACCTGTTGTATCTTATACTGACGGTATTTAACCTCAACTTTGTCCATTATGGCAACAACTGTGTCTTCTGCTGATTTTTCCACTGACTTTCTTATGATTATGCATTAACATTAAATTAAGCAAATATAGATTATTTATCTATCATTTGCAACACATAATTCATTCATAAAAAAAGAGGTGTATCAAAATGATACACCTCTAGTTATAATTGTTAACCCTTAATTATTAATTAAGAATTACTGCTGTGTCTCTTTCAAGATAACATCGTGAGCACCACCCTCGATGATAGATGTAGAAGATACAAGAGTGATCTTTGCGTTCTTCTGAAGCTCAGGGATTGAGATTGCTCCACATGAACACATTGTTGCGATCATCTTACCTAGAGTGACACGCAAATTGTCCTTCATCTTACCAGCGTAAGGAACGTAGCTATCAACACCTTCCTCAAACTTAAGTGCTGCTGCACCTCCCATATCGTAACGCTGCCAGTTCTTAGCTCTGTTTGAACCCTCACCCCAGTACTCCTTAACGATACGGTTACCGATTGTAAGCTTCTTAGTTGGAGACTCGTCGAAACGTGCGAAGTAACGACCCATCATCAAGAAGTCAGCTCCCATTGCAAGAGCAAGAACCATGTGGTAATCCTGAACAAGTCCACCATCCGAGCAAACTGGAACATAGATACCTGTCTCCTTGAAGTACTCGTCACGTGCACGGCAAACATCGATAAGTGCTGTAGCCTGGCCACGACCGATACCCTTCTGCTCACGAGTGATACAGATTGAACCACCACCGATACCAACTTTGATGAAGTCTGCACCAGCCTCTACCAAATATCTGAAACCTTCTGCGTCTACTACGTTACCAGCTCCAACCTTTACAGACTCTCCATACTGTGAACGGATCCAAGCGATTGTATCCTTCTGCCACTCTGAGAAACCGTCTGATGAGTCGATACATAGAACATCAGCTCCAGCCTCTACCAATGCAGGGACACGCTCCTTATAGTCACGTGAGTTGATACCTGCACCTACAAGAAGCTTCTTATCTGCGTCTGACAACTCGTTTGGATTCTCACGATGTGAATCGTAATCCTTTCTGAACACGAAATACATCAACTTCTGGTTCTCGTCGATGATTGGCAATGTGTTCAACTTCTGCTCCCAGATAAGTTTGTTTGCCTCAGAAAGAGTCATGCCGATCTTTCCGACAACCAACTTTTCAAATGGAGTCATATAATTCTTTACTGGATTAGATAGATCCTCTTTATCAGCACGATAGTCACGGCTTGTTAGGATACCAAGCAACTGTCCGTTTGGTGTACCGTCGCTAGTGATACCGATTGTTGAGTGACCTGTAGCCTCGATCAAAGCCAATGCGTCTGCAAGTGTGCTCTCTGGCTTAAGGTTAGAATCCGAAACTACAAAACCAGCCTTGAAATTCTTTACCTTTCTTACCATATCAGCCTGTGATGCAATTGGCTGTGAACCAAATATAAACGATAGTCCACCATTGTGTGCCAATTCGATAGCCAATCCTGAATCAGAAACGGCTTGCATAATCGCTGACACGAAAGGAATATTTAGAGTAATCTTTGACTGCTCTCCCTTCTTGAATTTTACTAACGGTGTCTTCAAAGACACATTTGTAGGCAGACACTCCTTTGTAGTAAGACCTGGGATCAATAGGTACTCACCAAATGTTCTGCTGACTTCATTTACAAATATTGCCATCGTTATATATTTTTACCTTATTTTCTATAAAATTTCGGCAAAGATAATGCTTTTTAACAACTTTTAAGCATTTTCTGCCATTAATTGCTGTGAAAATGTAGCACTGGCACCATAAATTTCAAAACCAATGCCAAATTTTGTGTGCTGGCTCTCTGGAATAACTCCATCTTTCCGCATTCGTATAGATCGTGAGTTCCATAATTCCATCGTATCTCCAGCATTGGATGTACTTTTTCTAAATGCAAATCGAATCCTACCGCAGCACATAGAGAAAGGTCAAATTTGCTTGTCTCTATATCTGGGTTGACGCGGGGGTCTTTCAACGTCAATGTTTGTCTCTGCAATTCAGTGACGTTTGTTTTATCTGTCTCTTTTGTTAAGATGCTGAATTCTGGACCGAAATTGAAATATGCTCTCGCTTTTCTGCCAAAATAAATATGAGCAAGCAGCGGAATGTCTATATATGTCAAATCTCTTCTCAAGTCGACACCGTTGAAATCCACCTCATCCTTTCCAACCAATCTTTCTGTCTGGCCGTTTCTTGCTCTGAACTGCTCACACCATCCTTTTTTTGTCAAATTACACTCAACAAATACTCCAAAATGTTCCTGAGCAATGTAAAGTGCATTCACACCTGCTGTCATACCACGCTGGTTTAGAAGCGATTGGTCGCCAATCATACTTGTGAATGATGTGTTGTTGTGCAAGAATCTAACCTGCGACATATTCACACCACCAGACACTCCGACTGCAACTTCTTGCTCAAAATTGCGTCGCTCTTGTGCCAACGATGAAAATAAACTCGTCGCTGCAAGTAAGAATGAAACTATGATTTTGGCAGCTCTCATACTTTAATGTCAATTTTACTTGGCAAACATCTTGCAGCCGTTAGTCTCGCTGTTCTCAATGATGAAGTGACGTGAGTTGATGAAGCCACCAGACTCTCCCACTCTATTGAACTTGAAATCCGATTGCAAAGTCGACGGTGTGATCTTATCCAACGCCCACTCGAAATCGTGACCATACTTCTGCATTGACTCACAGAAATACATCATCATGTCGTATCCAAGGATCGCATACATCGGATGTGTATTGCTTGGCTCTGCATTATAATATGTACGGTACTTTCTCAAGAATTTGATTGTCTCCTCACTCTTGAAATCAATGAAAAATGGAGATGTGAAATATGTATCATACTGGAACAACTCCTTGCTGATACTGTTGTAGTTCTGCCACTCGTTGAAACCAAATACTGCGATTTCAGTATCCTTAGCCTTCAACATATTGATAATAGGCAAAATCTGGTTCAATGCAACCTGGTTTGTAGTTACAGGGAAGATCAAATTCTTTTTCTTCTTCTCCACATTTTTCTTCAACTCAGTGAAGTTAGAGAAAACTACATCTTTGTGCTTAACTCCCATTGCATTCAAAGTGAACGACAATGTGTCAGCCCATACAGCCTTGTCGTTATACTTTGGATCTGAGAATGAAACAACTACGATATTATAGTCCTTGAAATTCTGTGCGATCTGCAAAGCAACGTCGGCTGCACTCTCATTCTGAGGAGCGTTAATCTGGAAAATGCTTGAATTATTCTTCACCTCATCTGATTTTGATGTGAAAGGAATAACAAGTTTAACATTGTATGCCAATGCAAAATCAGCCATAGTCTTGATCTGCGACTGATAAGCCGGACCGATGATGAAGTCCATACTCTTTAACTCGTTATATGAGACAAGTGTCTGAGCCTCTGCATCTGTCTTACCCGAATCATACACGTGAAGATTGATATTCAAACCATTCTTACGCAATGTATCGGTTGCAAGAAGCATACCATTATAGAATTCAATAAATTTTTCTGTATTAGCATCTATCTTGCTTGTCTCTGTCACCTTAGCAAAATTCCAAGGCAATGCAAGAGCACACTCAATAGATGTCTTAGGTTCTGAATTGAACACTTTTCCAATTGTACTGATTGAGTCAGCTGTATTAGCCTCTTCTATCTCAGTCTGATTCATCGGAATTCTCAAAACACTACCTGTTTTCAATCCGTCAGTCAAACTTGGATTAGCCTTGATCAAATCCTCCTGAGTGATCATATACATCTTGCTGATTCCGAAAATTGTCTCTTCTGCCTTTACAATATGAGTCTTGTAAGTAGGTGTCTGATCCTTCTCTGGCTCAACAAATGAGTTGCTCTGGAATACTGGTGGCACGATAAGCATCTTGCCCTCCTGTAGTTCCTGATCAATACCTGGATTTCTTGAAATCAATGCCTCCTGGCTGATTCCGTACTGTTTTGAAATGCTATAAACAGTCTCCCCTTTCTTTACGACATGTGTCTTAAGATCGCTCTTTTTAGAAGTGTTCTCAACAGGAGCTGCTGTATTAGCGTATGTAGGTGGGATAATAAGAATCTGACCGATCTTTACTCCCTCTTTAGCGTCTGGATTAAGTTTCACAATCTCATCAGCAGCCACATTATGCTGCTTAGAGATGCTGAACAGAGTCTCACCTTTCTTCACCTCATGAGCTGTGAAGTTAGGACGTGAAGCAGGAGCAGCAGGAGTTGCGTTTGTAGTTGTTGCTGCTTTTGCTGGCTCAACAGGTTTGGTTACGACTGGTGCAGGAGCTGGTTTCACTTGTTCGTCGGCCTCTTTCTCAGCCTTGTTACGACGTGCTACAAGATCCTTCTTCTCAATTTCCTTCTTCTGAGGAATACGAATTTCAGTACCCTCGATCAAGCCCTTAGTCTTCAATGTAGGGTTAGCATCGTAAAGGTCATCATAAGTCAAACCGTATTTCTGCTTAAGAGAGAATAAAGTCTCACTCTTCTGCACCTTATGCATCACACCCTGAGTATTCTTCTTTGGGATAAGCAAATGCTCACCTTCCTTCAAACCATTCTTAGTCTGAGGGTTAGCTTCCTGTATCTCAGCCTGAGTGACACCGAATTTCTTAGAAATTGAATAAAATCCTTCACTCTTGGCTACCGAATATTCATAATATGGTTTGCCTCCTACGACCTTAGTTGGATATTCTCCAGCCAACATCATAGAGACAGACAATGATGCAAGTATGCTCGCAAAAATTTTCCCAGTCATATAAATATAGTTTATATATTTTCGCAAAAATAGCAAAAAGTTTTGAAAAAGTGAAAAGGTTAGCGGAAAATGCTAAGCAAGCAAATCTTGAAAAAAAATTAAAACTTTGAGTGTCTTCATACAATAATCTCGAACAATCCTCGTTATATGTGATGAAAAGCAACTAAAAAGAATAGTTTATGGAGAAAATTTACACTTTTTGAAAGTGTTGTGTAAGTTAGTTTTTAAGATATCGAAACAAAGGATGCAATTTAGACGCGTCGACATCTGTTTGTTTTATATTAGGGTAAACGTTTCGAGCACAGGCAATCTACACTTTCTGATTGCTAACTAAAAAAATAAGTCTGCATCGGATTGCTGCGGACAGCGAAAAACTATGGAAAAAATTCATTTTTTATTAGGCATGCTTGCTATGAGCGCAGGTATGTTCACGTCGTGCGACGACGATATTGAGAACGATGGAGCGTCTGACAACCAGTCTGAAAATGTAAACAAAAAGCAGAAGCACCTTGTGGCAAGATTCAATATCGACCATAACGGAAACAACTACGCTTCTTACATTTACAATGCTGATGGCAAAATGGCAGACAAATCAGATCAGGAGTCTTACGTGGAGAATACATTCGCACAAGAAAGAGAATACTTCCCTACAGAAGGAAACATTTTCAACTATTCTGTCATTGGCAAAGCGTCCTTGTTTACGTTTTCCACAAACTTCAATTCTGATGGAACAATTGTGAAAGAAGAGCAAAAACTTTATTTGAAAGACACTTTGAATTCAGGAGCCACATTTGTTTACAATTATGATGTGGACAACCATCTTGTTTCATCTTTCAAATTTGATTATTTGACAGGTGTGAAAAATGAAGACTACATGTGTGAATGGACTTGGATTAATGGAGACGTAGCAACCTTCAATAAAAGGGACAAAGATAGTATCTCTTATTCTTATAAAGATAGTGTCTTAATTAGTAACGTCACATGGTCTTACAAATACACAAACGACGAATACCCTACTCCAATTAATAATGAAACTGATATCTCATTCTTTTGCCACAACGACAAAATGATAGGATATTGTAATAGATATGGAGCGGTTAGTAAACACTTGCCTGTTTTCATAATTAATGAAGACACAAACTATGGAGAAAGAATATCTTGGACCTTTGATAACGACGGTTATCCAATCAAGGCCGAGCTATATTGGGCTGACGCTATCGGAAACTATCTTAACGACAAACCCTTTGAAACCATAAATTTCGTTTGGGAATAATTCTTTTTAATTCGTAAAACTATGGAAAAAATTCATTTATTATTAGGCATGCTTGCTATGTGTGCAGGTATGTTCACGTCGTGCGACGATATTGAGAATGAGGACAATGGGCTAGTTGAAAATGTCACAAAACAGAAGAAACTTCTTGTGGCAACCAAACAAGTTTTGTGTTATGATAACAACCGAATTGTAGAATATAAGTGTAAATATGACGCCAATGGCAAATTGGTCGACAGATATTCTCAAGAGTCAGACACTATCGATGGTACGTTGTTCGACCATACATATTTATTATCATCAGGTGAGATTATTTCTTCAACTACAGAATTCAATCCTGATGGTTCTATAGGAAGCACCACCACAACATCCACTAGAGATACATTTACAAGTGTTTCCAATAAGATTTTCATATATGACGAAAATCGTCATCTTGTTTCTGAATCTTTGTACAATGTACTAACGGGTGAACCTTATGAAAATCATATGTACCAATGGGTTTGGGAAGATGGCAACATCGTTAAGTTTATTCAACCTATATCTCAAGGTAAAAGTACAGGAGAATGGTTGTATGAATACACAAATGATGAAGTCACTACCCCTTTGGAAAACAAGACTGATATTCTATTTTTTGGTTACGGTGGCAATTTGACTTACATTAACAGATATGGTGTTGCAGGCAAAAATCTTCCCGTAGCTATGATCAATGGTACGTCTGGCACTCGACAAAGTATTGATTGGACTTTAGACAAAGATGGATATCCGATCAAAATGGAAGTCAAATGGGCAAATAGTAATGATATGATTGTCACAATGGATTTCGTTTGGGAATAATTCTTTCCCAAAAAAATCAATAATGGCGACGGAAATCATCCCCGTCGCCATTATTTTTTCAAACACTTAATTCTTTACTAAATGTCACGCTGCCCACATCATATACCTGATATTTGTCAATCGTGATTCTTATCTATTACTTAAATATCTTACATACACTATTCCATATAGCACCAAGGATTATGGAAATGACTAAAATTAATACACATAAACCATTAGAACAAAGTGAAGTAGCAAATGTTGAGTGATTCATCTTTCACATCAATCGGATGTTTATCATATTCAATCAAATCATTCGCCATAATTTATTAGTTGTCCTAATCATTTGTTTTATTCCTGAGGCGGTGAACTTGTCAACTCAGAGACACTTTTCTTTATAGATTCGACATTTTCATTCAACCAATCTTTTCTTTCACTAAACCATGTCTTCAAATTCTCAATCTCATCGTCAACATTATAAGAAGAATAGCGATCCTCGTCTTCCACTGGATCATACCATTTTTCAACCATATAGCGACGCGAAAGAGTTATGTCTTTTGCTGTAGGCGAATTTTTCAAAGACGTTAGGAAATCCATTATCTCAGTGAATATTTTGTCTTTATATGCAGTCCAAATCTTATGATACTGCTCAACAAAATATGGATTTGAATTAGTGAACAAATATGGATAATAGAAGATTCTGTCATCGTGAATTCTAGACAACGAACCTTTGTTTTCCAAGTTGAAAGCACTGTCAAAATCCCATGGAGTCGCCATCTTAACCTTTGATTTGCAATCGTTTACTGTAAGAAACATATTACTACCACCAGAATCAAAAGTGCCGATGATATCATGTAGGAGAATCCATTTTACAAAGCTCTCCACATCTATACGTTCTTTATATGTGCCAGCAAGAATAGATTCCTCTACCCTATTCATTATCAATGACAAAGAATCCACTTGAGCTTTAGTTACCTTGTCGGAATCTGGATACTTGAAAGTGAATTTATACTTGTTTGGAATCGCTTCTGCATCAGCGACAATAGAATCATTCCACCAGTATGGATCGTTCTCAAACAAGAAACCATCCTTGCTGATATTTACTCGGCAGTTGACGTTACGCTTGATAGACTCAGAAAGGATATACAGACCTTGAAAATCATCGTTGAGGAAGAAGTTAACGTATTTACACTCCGGATGCCATCCAAAATCCAATAGATCCAAAACCTTGTTAGCGACGACTGGATTATAATAATAGTAATTCATCAACACCCAATTCTTGTCGAAATAAGTGCTATCCCCACGAGTGAGCAAATCTGCTTTTTTCTGCAATTTTAGTTTGTATGGTTTCATTGGACGGTAGAATCCACTTGTATTACCACGGATCTTTATGGTTAAGCCACTTGTATCTTTTTTGTACTCTCCACTATTATACAAAGTATCATTCCCCAACACAATAAGCATACTGGCATGCACTTTTGTTTGGTTGGAAGTAGTAACGCCATCGCAACCAGCAGGAGCCTCAACAAAATCGCAAGTTGGAAGCTCATCATTAACTGTCTTTACAACCATAACAGGGATGTTGAGGTTACGTAGTTCCTCAACACTGACCGCCTGCACAGATACGAACCCCATGATAAGCGTAATTAGTATAGTCGTAAATCTTAACATATATGTTTGTTCCTATTGATAAATAATCACCTTGTAAAAATATATTATTTTTAGCAATAAATAGTAAATATGAAGGAGATTATGACTGACGATAATATATTCGTTCGCATTGAACAGAATACATCATCAACATTACATTTTTATAAAAAATTATCAATCAACGTTTTTTGCACTTTTTCAAAAAAAATATCGTTTTTCTATTGCCACATCAAAAAATAGCACTACCTTTGCAAACGCAAATGAGAAATATTGCAATCGAGATGTAGCGCAGTCCGGTTAGCGCATCTGGTTTGGGACCAGAGGGTCGGGGGTTCGAATCCCTTCATCTCGACTTAAAGGAGAATCAATTTTGGTTCTCCTTTTTTTGTGTTTATACAATTTTGATTATTGGGGACACTACCCCACTTCCTCCACAAGGTTGGCTTTAACGGAATGGATCACCACTGCCTCAACGTTGACACAAGCACCCCCATAGGGCCGTTAGGTCCTAAGTCTTCGATGGTATCCGATTCCAAAATGAAACCGCATGGTTTCGTTTTGGTGTCGGGTGTCGTTGGGGAAGTTTTCAAACCTGCCCGCTAACATAATGACTAGTCCTAAATAACCGTTACAGATTTTTACTTAGTTTTATTAGGACAAAGTTAAAACTTTTTAGAAGATCATTGCAGCCCTAGGGCTGCAAT
>JAZUGF010000118.1:0-18677 GCA_045641065.1 Paludibacteraceae bacterium
CCAGAAGCAGGATGTCTGGAAACAGTTGGATTTTGGCGTAGGAGGATTCTTCGCACCGTTTATGGCAGGAATATCGATGAAGTCGGATTTGTCGGAAGTGTCTTATGTCTCATTTATGGTGGGAACATCAATAAAGAATCTGCAGGCATACTACGTTTACGATTTATTCACGTCGCAGAAAAAGAATGGATCTTGGTCTCATGAGATTTCGTTGATCTATATCATCCGTACAGTGGAGAGATATCCGTGTCCGGTGGTTTACTGGTGATGTGCTTTTTTGCGACATTCAACCCATTATTGGGCACAGACAGAGGGTAAGATTGACATCTTTGTTGCAACAGTTGGTACTGGAGGAACAATCAGTGGTATCGCCAAATATTTGAAAGAGAAGAATCCGGCTATTAAGGTTTACGGTATTGAACCGTCTACTTCAGCAGTGTTGAATGGCAAACCAAGTGGCCCGCATAAGATTCAGGGAATCGGAGCAGGGTTCATTCCTAAGATTTACGATGCGTCAGTTGTAGATGAGGTGTTGATGGTTGATAACGACGACGCCATCCGTACAGGTAGAGAGTTGGCTCAGCAGGAAGGTTTGCTTGTTGGAATCTCATCTGGAGCTGCTGCATTCGGAGCGGCCATGGTAGCAAAGAGACCAGAGAACAAGGGCAAAACTATAGTTACATTGTTGCCAGATACAGGTGAAAGATATTTGTCAACAGTGCTTTATGCTTTTGAAGAATATCCACTATAAGAGATAGAAGCGAGATCTCGCGTCTCTACGGAAAAAATCCCGACTACAAAGTAGCCGGGATTTTTATTTTTAAAACCTCCCTTGTCAAACTAATCCGCTTCTAGCGTATATTAGTACATTTGCATCAGTAAATTGTTGATAACTAAATTCTGCATGCAGAGTTAATAATTTCCGAAAAATATTTATTTTTGCACGCGATATTTAAATCCTACAAACGTTTACTCGTTTAGTCTTATAAAAATGGATGTGTATCTCCATAAATGAGTAAGATTCCGACGTTTGTATATTATTATTTGTGTATCCTAACGGAATCGAGGAATGTTAAAAAAACAATGAAACGACTATTTTTAGTCTTAATGTCGATGGCTTCTGTTGCGTCGACATTCGCTCAAGATGTCATCACAAAGCGTGATGGTGAAGAAATCCAGTGTAAAATATTGGAAGTAAGCACAAACAAAGTCAAGTACAAAAAGTGGAAGAACGAGGACGGTCCTACATTTGTAGAGAAGAAGTCTGATGTCATTATGCTTAAGTACGAGAATGGCACAAAGGAAGTTATGACTTACACATCTCCTGTTGGTGCGACTCAAGTGGAAGATCCTGCAGTGGCAGAGTCTCCTGTTGATTCAGCTGCATTGGCAGATACAATGCCAATCTCAAAAGATTTCTTGGAGTATGCAAGAAAGGAAAAATCAGGTTTGTTGATGTGGGGTCGTAGCCTATCAGAACTAAATGCTCATAAGGTTTTGGGTAAGGATTGGACAGATTTCACTCGTGCTCATAAAGAAGATCGTGTAGGTAGAGGTTTGATCTTTGCTGGAGGAGCTTTGATTGTTGCTGGAGGAGTGTCTACTGCAATTCATATTTTGGCTGCTAACGACTATAATGATAAGAAGTCTGCATACGAAAACCACGTTGCTGAGGCTAATGCTAATTATCAGGCTAAACTATCTAATTTGAATGGAGCAATTCTTACTGCTCAAACAAAGTTGGATGAGGCTAAAGGAGCAATGACAAATGCAGAAAACAATTTTACTGTTGCTAAAAACGGTTATGATAAATTGAATTCTGATTATGAGACACTTCAGAAACGTTATGAAGTATATGGCGATGTGACTCCGAAAGAGTTGGCCGCTGCAAAAGCAGACGTTGATGCTGCAGCGAAAAATAAGGCAGATGCAGAGTCTGATTTAAATAAGGCTAAGATTTCATATGATTTTGCTGATGCTAACGTGACTAAAGCTACTGGTGAGTATCAGGATTATGTAGATAATGGCGATGATAACTACAACACATATTTCTACAATGTTAAGTACAAGCAGGATATGAAAGATGCTGAGTACTTGAAGAAGGCTACTTTGGCTCCGATGATCGGTTGCTATGCTTCTGGTGCAGCATTGCTTGTTTGGGGTATCATCAAGGAGAAAAGATCTCATAAGAAAATCAATGAGATCGTAACTCGTCTAAACACTGAGGATGCTTATCCAGGTGAGTTGGAGGAGTCAAAAAGAAAACTAGAATTTGACATGGAAGGAAGAGAGAATGGTCTAGCCTTCTTGTTGAAGTTCTAAATAATTAAATCCTTAAATACGAAAGCAGGAGAATCGTTACGGTTCTCCTGCTTTTTTTTTGTGGACATCCTTGTGATTAACAAAATCGCATGGAGTGACATAAGGGTTATAATAAGGGTAACCACAAGGGTTGCCCCTACTAAAATTATTTTTTGCCAATCTTAAACTTTGCTCCTGCCTTCAACCATATTCCTGGCTGTGGAATGTTTCCAAGATCGTAGTAGCTGACGTTGAAAAGATTGTTCGCCATAGCGTAGATGCTCCACTTTACTGCATCCCACGATAGTTTCAAATCTACCAATGTGTATGGATCGTAGTCTACAAGCTCTCCCGTTGACTTATGATTCTCATCATACTTGATATAGCTTCCGTTTCTGTCTTGATAACGTAGAGAAAGTGTAGCGTTAAGATTCTTCACAATTCGCGTCTCCACACTTGCCGATAGTTTATGGCGTAGATACTCAAGCGCGTAGTTTGACTTGTAGATTTCCACGTCGTCTTCTCTCTCCTGATGGATATAAGCATATCCGAAAGAAACCTTTCTCACTGGACATTTGTCACCAAACACTTCTCTTCCAAGGAATGCTGCGTTGAATTCAAAACCTGCGTTGTCCAACTCAAATGCTGCAGAGTGGAAAATATCGTCGGCTGAATACATCACCCAGTCGATCATGTTCTTGCAGTGGTGGTAGAATAGTGAGGCATTGGTTTCGATTCCACGGTTGCGATATCTTGCTCCAAGATCAACAGCGGATGTCTCTTCTGGCTTAAGTCCGACATTTCCTTCATTTGTTGGACTCTTATAATATAAGTTTGTGAATGTAGGAAGACGCATTGCCATATTCCAAGAAGTAGAGATTTTCCAATTCTCGTTTGGACGGAAAGCGATGTCGACACCAGGATAAACCTTCATCTTTGTGTTAAGGTTTGTCACTTTATGAGCCATAGCACCAAGAGAAAGAGTCCATTTCTTTAGTAGGAACGTATGTTCAGCATAGTAAGAGATGTTATCTCTACCATCTTTTTTGTTATAGAATATGTTATCTTCTCCACGTACTGCGATTGAATCTGAAGTGTTTTTTCCAAGATTGGAAGAGATGATATTCTCGCTACGCATTTCAGCACCGAATGCAGTCTTGCCGGCTTTTGTCTCAATCCATGCACCCAAGTTTACGCCATACACGTCGCACAAATGAAAATTCTCACCTTTATGAGTGTCGCGGACAAGCTGGTAATGGTCTTTTGATCTGTTCCAGTAGATCGACGGTACAAAATGAAGACGTGTGTTTGTTTCTGCCTTAACGGATGTGATCCATTTTGTTGTTGATTCCCACTGATTGGGGTAGGCTGCCGAGTAGAATGTGTTTGCTCCGAAATCCTGGACGCTCACACCAGTCTGCCAGTCTACTTTAATAGAACTGTTATCTATATTTCCCTGATAGAAAATCTTTGTCTGTTTGAAATCACTATTTTCCTGATCTCCATCAGCACGACGGAATCCTCCTGAAATCTGCTGGTGAACTTTCTTAGTTGAAAGGTTGGCTGACATCTCTCCACCAGCGTAGCCATAGCTTCCTCCGAAGATGTGACCTGCGACGTGGCTTGCAGTGTCGCATTTTGTGACGATATTCACCGCACCGTTGAATGCTGATGTGCCAAATACACGTGCAGCTGGACCTTCCAGCACCTCTACTCGCTCAATCTCATCCATGCTGACGGGAAAGTCGGCAGTCAAGTGTCCTGAATGTGGTGAAGAGATGTTGATTCCGTTTAGAAGAACGGTGATCTGGTCGAATGTGCCACCTCTGACTGAGATATCCGTCTGTACTCCCATCTCTCCACGTTGACGAACATCTACGCCCACTGCGTATTCAAGAAGGTCGTTGATGCTCTGTACCGTCGCAGCGCTTACATCCTCCTTGGTCATTACTGTTACCATACGTGGTGCGACAGACATGGTCAGTGGTACACGTTCGCTTGTTACTTCAATATCTTGAAGCTGATAGTTTAATTCGGCAGATGAAGAATCTGGTTGGGTTTGGGCTTTGAGGTCAGCCGATGATAGAGTGGCAATGCTCAATACTCCGATTGAAATTGATTTGTGCATGCTTCTAAAAGCAGAAAACTTCTCGTTAGAGAATCTTTTCCATCTTGCTTCTGACATTGTGAAGATGGATCTTTCGTTTTTTTTCATGTTTTTTAATTAAAATTTGTTTGAGATTATGTTAGAACATAGAAACGTCAAGTTTTACTTATGTCTATGTTCGATGGTACAAATTTACTCGTGTCTATGCTTGAATTTTTACAATTTTACATTTGTTAACATAAACAACATGCGAATTTAACATAAATTAAGTTAAATATGTTAATGAATGTTAAATTATTCAAGAAGCGAGTGTTTATGCCGTACAGCATGTTTCTGTAAAATGTGAAGAAAATGCAAAAAAATGAAATTTGAGTTAGCGTCCAAAAGAATATGTTTGTCTTCGAATTACAACTATCGACTAATTGAAACGCTATGAAAAAAGTTTTATTCTCTATTGTTGCGACACTATTGGCGGGCAATTCGTTCGCTCAGCTCGCAAAAGACAACAAGTGTAAGTTTTTGGGTAACATCACTACTTCATACAACTGGACGGAGTATTGTGACCCTCAAGGTGGAGACAAACCTTCTGGTTCGGATGCCATCTATAGTAATCTATGGGATCAGGTAACATGTGAGAACGCTACTAAGTGGGGTTCTGTTCACAAAGGTTGGGGTAATTTCAACTGGACAAATGCCGACAGAACTTACAATTACTGTAAGGAAAAAGGAATCATCTTTAAGTTTCACGCTTTGATTTGGGGTAGCCAGCATCCAGAGTGGATCAGAAATTTGTCTGTTGCTGACACAAAGAAAGCCATCGTGGAGTGGTTTGATCAGGTTAAGAAGCACTATCCAGATTTGAAGATCATTGACGTTGTGAACGAGGCTGTTTATGGAGGAAGCAACTATCACTCTCCTTACAAGCAGACAAAAATCATTGAGGCTTTGACTTCGTTAGCTAATGATCGTTTGGGAACAAATTATCAGCCAAACACAAACGGATACAGAAACAATAATGATTATCAGTGGATTGCTGAGGCATTCCGTTTGGCAGAAGAGCGTTGGCCAAACGCCACTCTTATTTATAATGACTATAACACATTCCAGTGGAACAGACAGCAGTTTATCGATCTGATCAACGGTTTGAAGGCTTGTAAGGCTCCGATTGATGCTGCAGGTTGTCAGAGCCACGACTTGAATGACTTGGGTGGAGCTAAGTTCAAAGAGTATATTGAGGAGATCCACAACAAGATCAACATGCCAATCTATATCACTGAGTATGATATCGCAGATCAGGGAGATAATGGAATGAAGACTCGTTACTCTGAGCAGTTCCCTACAATGTGGGAGGCAGATTACGTGCCAGGTGTGACTCTTTGGGGTTGGATCAACGGAAAGACATGGGTTAACGACTCTGGTTTGTACAACAATGGTAGAGAGCGTCCTGCAATGACATGGCTAAAGCAGTATATGGCAACGTCGACAGCAAAGAATGCTTCAGCTACTGTATGTGGTAAAGCTGCTGGAGGTGGTGCATCTTTGATGGTTGAGGCTGCAAAGACAGCCATTGCTTTTGGTGATTCAGTTAAGATCTCTGCTGTGATGAATGGAGCAACTCATATTGAATTTAAGAATGGAGATGCTTTGATTGTTGACAAGTGGAGATTGGATCCATGTGAGTTCTACTTCACACCAAAAGAGGCAGGTGAATATAAGATCGACGCTACTGGTTATAACAGCAAGAATGAGACTGCTAAGGCATCTTTGACAATCAAGGTTATTGAGGTTGGCCCTTATGGTGGTAAGGCAGCTGAGATTCCAGGTAAGATTGAGGCTGAGAACTACGATAATGGATTCGCAAGTGAGGCATTCTTCGATTTGAGTGCAGGAAACAAGTGTGATGATTTCACAAACTATTATCGTTCGGATGATGTTGATATCAAGCAGATTACTGGTGGTGCTGCTCTTGGTAGCTGCCAGGAGGGTGAGTGGATGAAGTACACTGTCAATGTTGCTGAGGAAGGTGATTACGATGTCGTTGTAAGAGTAGGAGAGGGTAATGACAATGGTAAGTTGTCTATCTCTTGTGAAAATGAGGTAGTTTCTGCTACAGTTGATAAGACAGGAGCTTGGGGTTCATTTGATGAGGTTAAGATTGGTAAGATGCATTTGGCAAAGGGACAGCAAGTTATCAAGTTGTCTATTGATCAGGATTGGATTGATGTAGACTGGATTTCATTCCAGAAGGATCCAACAAGTGTATCTGATTACGCTAACAACAATGTTATCTCAGTTATCCCTAATCCAGCGTCTACAAAGATTGAGATTCTTGGTGCAGGAGAGGATGTTAAGGTAGAGTTTGTTTCGCTTGCAGGATCTGTAATCAAGGTTGCAAATGGAACAGAAATTTCTCTTGACGACGTCGCAAATGGAGTTTATATGCTAAGAATCACAACTCCAAGTGAGACTATAATTAAGAAGCAAGTAGTTAAGAAATAATAAATCTTTTATTAATTAAGAGCCGGCTCAGTGATGAACCGGCTCTTTTTTTGTTTCTATACAATTCGATTTATGCTATTCGACACTTTAAAGTGTTAAAAATAAAAATGTGAAAAAAAATACCGGTAAAAGAATTTGGAGTTATTCCAAAAAAAGATATGTTTGCTAGTACAAAAAGGATTTAAGTTTTACAACTAACTAAAAAATGAAGGCGTATGAAAAAAGGGTTATTCACATTGGCGTCAGCCCTACTATTGATAGGCCAGGCGCAAGCACAGCTAGCAAAAGACAATAAGTGTAAGTTCTTAGGTAACATTACAACTTCCTATAACTGGACAGAGTACTGTGATGTCTCAGACTGTAATCTTGTATATTCCGATTATTGGGATCAGGTAACATGTGAGAATGCCACTAAGTGGGGCTCTGTACATAGTGGTTGGGGTACGTTCAACTGGGATAATGCCGACAGAACATACAATTACTGTAAGCAGAAGGGTATCATCTTCAAGTATCACGCTTTGATTTGGGGATCTCAGCATCCTGCTTGGATTGAGAGTCTTAGCGTCGCAGACACAAAGAAGGCAATCATTGAGTGGTATGACGAAGTGAAGAAGCACTATCCTGATTTGAAGATCATCGACGTTGTCAATGAGGCTATTTATTCAGGTGGCAACTATCACTCTCCATACAAGGAGACTAAGATCATCGAGGCTTTGGGTTCTTTGGCTGAAGATCGTGCTCAGAAGGAGACAGGTACTCGTCCAAGCTACAACTGTAACACAAACGGTTATCCAAATACTAACTCATATCAGTGGTTGGCAGAGGCATTCCGTTTGGCTCGCGAGCGTTGGCCAAACGCTACTTTGATCTACAACGACTATAACACATTCCAGTGGCAGAAGAATGAGTTTATCGCACTTGTAAACGGAATCAAGGCTTGTGGTGGTCCGATCGACGCTGCTGGTAACCAAGCTCACGACTTGAACGATATGAGTGGTTCAGATTTCAAGACTGCTTTATATGATATCTATAATAAGACTAAATTGCCACAGTACATCACTGAGTACGATATCAATAAGAAGGACGACTCAACATTTGAGACTCGTTACAAGGAGCAGTTCCCAATCATGTGGGAGGCTGACTTCGTCCCTGGTGTGACACTTTGGGGTTGGATCTATGGTAAGACATGGGTTGATGATGGAGGCGATAAGGGAGCTTCAGGACTTGTAAGAAATTGTCAGAAGCGTTCTGCTTTCACTTGGTTGGAGAACTACATGAAGACTTCTGCCGCAAAGAACGCTACTGCTTCTGTATGTGGTAAGAATGCAGGTGGTGCAAGTCTAAGTGTTAATGCAGAGGAGTCGGTTATTGCTCTTGGTGATTCTGTTAAGATCACTGCTGAGATGACAAATGCAAAGCATATCGAGTTTAAGACTAATGGAGAGTTGATCGTTGACAAGTGGGTTCTTAATCCATGTGAATTCTACTTCAAGCCTACTGAGGTTGGTGAATACAAGATCGACGCTACAGGATACACAGAGAATAATGAGACAGCAAAGACATCTTTGACTATCAAGGTTATTGAGGTAGGACCTTACGGAGGTAAGGCTGCTGAAATTCCTGGTAAGATTGAGGCAGAGAACTATGATAATGGTTTCGCTGGAACAGCTTACAACGATTTGTCATCAGGTAACGCATGTGATGAATTCACAAACTACTACCGTTCAGATGATGTAGATATCAAGGAGATTATAGGTGGAGCAGCACTAGGACACTGTCAGAAGGGTGAGTGGATGAACTACACTGTAAATGTTGCTGAGGAAGGAGACTACGAGATCACAGTAAGAGTAGGTGAAGGAAACGAGGATGGAGGTCAATTGACAGTCTTCGCTGGAAACTACGAGAAGACAGCTGAGATTAAGCAGACTGGTGCTTGGGGTACATTTGATGAGGTTAAGATTGGAACAATCCACTTGTTTAAGGGAGAGCAGGTTATCAAGCTTGCTATTGACAAGGATTGGATCGACGTAGATTGGATCTCATTCCAGAAGGATCCTACAAGTGTATCTGATTTCGCTAACAACAATGTCATCACAGTTATTCCAAACCCAGCGTCTACAAAGATCAGTATTCTTGGTGCTGGAAACGATGTTAAGGTAGAGTTTGTTTCTCTTGCCGGTACTGTAATTAAGGAGGCAAATGGAACAGAGATCTCACTTGATGATGTTGCAAATGGAGTTTACATGCTAAGAATTACAACTCCAAATGAGACTATAATTAAGAAGCAAGTAGTTAAGAAATAATATTCATTTAATTAATTCTAAAAGCCGGCTCAGTGATGAGCTGGCTTTTTTATTGCCCTTAACAATTCTTGTTTTGGGCAATATAATTACCTAAGTTTTTCTGTGTATTTTAAGGTATTTATATAAGTGTTGTCCAAATACACTTGTTTGTTAGACGCTCGCCCTCTGGGCTCGTTGGTAGGGAAGGGTAGAGCGTTTCGCCCTTAATAATACTCTCTTTTTATGAGAAACAAGATAGAAATCAGTCAACGGATGGAAGAAAGACTTTATTTATGGAGATTATGTATTTGTTGTCCAAACGTAGTCTTTCTCTGGAAACTCTGTGTCTCTGTGGTTTGATTATGTTCAAATCAGTAATAATCTACAAAATATACAGAAGGAAAGTATCCAACATCAGATGATTAAATTTTAATATTCATTGTCGTATAGAAAAACGCGTTTGTCGGCAAAAAATACCTGTTTTGTACATTTGTCTATGTTTTGTGTTACATGTTTAAATGATTGATATTTCCAAATGGCTAAATGTTATGTCCTTTAGCATAAAAAACGTTGATGATTCACAAAAATGGGAATTTTGACTCCTATTTTTGTTAAAACATAGAAAATTCAGTCAAATCAGTAGCGTTTCAGTCAAAATGATATAATGGGGATAAATTAGTTGAGAATGCTAATTGCAACGAAAAAATATTGAATATGTTTGCAGTAACAAAATCTAATACTAACGAAAAGAAAATGTTATGAAGAAAGTTTTATTCTCGGTTGCCGCTACTCTATTAATGATGGGTCAGGCTCATGCACAGTTGGCTAAGGACAATCCTTGTAAGTTCCTTGGTAACATTACAACAAGAGGATCTATTCCTTCTGATTATGGAACAATGTGGAATCAGTTGACTCCAGAAAATGAAACAAAGTGGGGTTCAATCGCAAATAAAGAGGTTCAGACAGTTGAGCAGGCATTGTCTTCTTGGAACTGGGGACCAGCAGATAAAGAGTATCAGTGGTGTAAGCAGAACGGTGTGCAGTTTAAGTTCCACTGTTTGCTATGGACTTCACAGTATCCTGGTTATCTAAAGGATTTCACTGGTGACAGATTGAAGAAGCAGATCGACATCTGGTTTGAGGCTGTTTCAAGAAAGTATCCAGATTTGACAATCATGGACGTTGTTAACGAGGCTATCCCAGGTCACGCAGAGGGTGATAACAATGGTCAGGCTAAGACATTTAAGAAAAACTTGAGCCAGGCTATGAGTGGTAGTACAAATCCAAGCGACTACAAGTGGATCACAGAGGCATTTAAGTTGGCTCGTAAGTTCTTCCCTAACACTGTCCTTGTATATAATGACTACAACACATTCCAGTGGCAGAAGAACGAGTTCATCGACCTTGTAACTACATTGGTTAAGCAGGGAGCTCCAATTGACGCTTACGGTCACCAGAGCCACGACTTGAACGATATGAGCGGTTCTGATTTCAAGACTCGTTTGTATGATATCCACAACCAGATTACTCAGAAGGGTGGTCGTGAGTTGGCTTGTTACCTAACAGAGTACGATATCGCAAAGCAGGGTGATAATGGTCAGAAGACTCGTTACTCTGAGCAGATTCCAACAGCATGGGAGGCGGATTTCGTTGCAGGTATCACTCTTTGGGGATATGTTCATGGTGCTACATGGGTAGACGACTCAGGTTTGATTAAGAATGGTCAGGATCGTCCAGCTATGACATGGTTGAGACAGTATATGGCATCAGACGCTGCAAAGAAGGCTACAGCTAAGTTCTGTGGTAAGAATGCAGGTGGTCCGACTTTGGTGGTTTCTGCTTCTGAGTCAGCAATTGAGTTGGGCCAGTCGGTTACAATCACAGGAGAGATGAAGGACGCAAGCCAGATCACTTACTCTGTTAACGGAAATCAGATTGGTACTGGTTCAAGCGTGAAATTCACTCCAAATGAGGCTGGAGAGTATAAGATTGAGGTTGTTGCCACATATAGCAAGGGAACAGCTAAGAGCTCTGTTACAGTTAAGGTTATTGAGGTTGGCCCTTACGGTGGTACTGCTGCTGTTATCCCTGGTAAGATTGAGGCTGAGAACTACGATAATGGTTTTGCAGGAAAGGCATACAACGATTTGAGCGACGGTAACGTATGTGACGAGTACACTAACTACTACCGTTCAGACGATGTTGATATCAAGAAGATCTCTACAGGTGCTGCTCTTGGACACTGCCAGAAGGGTGAGTGGATGAACTACACTGTAAACGTAGAGCAGGATGGCGACTACGATGTAGTATTGAGAGTAGGTACTGGTAACACAGACGGTGGTAAGATGACTATCTCAATCGGAAACGAGGTTAAGGAGGTTGTTATTGACCAGACTGGTGATTGGGGTACATTCGCTGATGTTAAGGTTGGTACAATGAAGCTTGCTAAGGGTGAGCAGGTATTGAAACTTTCTATCGACAAAGATTGGATCGACGTTGACTGGATCTCATTCCAGGGTAACCCAACAAGCGTTTCTGATTTCGCTAACAACAATGTAATCTCAGTTATCCCTAACCCAGCATCTTCTAAGATTGAGATTCTAGGTGCAGGAGATGATGTTAAGGTTGAGTTTGTTTCACTTGCAGGTTCAGTTGTGAAGGTTGCTAACGAAACAGAGATTTCTTTGGACGACGTTGCTAACGGAATCTACATGCTTCGAATCACTACTCCATCTGAGACAATGGTTAAGAAGTTAGTTGTAAAGAAATAATTATATATCTTATTACATTTTACATTGGGGAGTCGGCACAGGGATTGTGCCGACTCTTTTTGTTTAGGTCATAGTAGTTGCCTAAGATGAGGATTGTTAAGGGCGGAACGCCCTAACCCCACTCATAAACGTGAGTCCGAAGGACGAGCGTTAAGAAATAAGATCGTTTGGATAACAAGTATAAAAACGCTCTTGTTAAATATGAATAAAATTATAACTAAAATAGTTGTATTCTTATGTTAATTGTTCCTAAATTGAGAAAAATTAGGACATTCCAGTAAAAAATGGTGCTTTAATTTTTTGTAAGTTTGCAAACGAGATAAGAGATATAATTAAGTACACACATCATGGGAAGACAACTAGGAAATCAATACATATCAACGATAGGTGAGGAAATTGCAAATTCAATTTCCCATGGTGTAATGACGGTGCTTGCTTTATTTGCGGTGCCATTTGTTGCGGTATGGGGATTTACTCAGTATGGCATGATTGAGGCCGTTAGTCTAAGTGTTTATGCCACATGTTTATTCCTGATGTTTGCCGTCTCTACTCTTTATCATTCGCTTAATGAGGGTAAGGCAAAAGATATTTTCCATTTGCTAGACCATATTTTCATTTATGTGTTGATAGCAGGTTGCTATACTCCCGCATCGCTTTCTATTATTGGAGGTGTCAAAGGAATAGTTTTAGTTTCGATTCAGTGGGCGATTGTTTTGTTCGGTATTTTGTACAAAACATTGGTGAAAAATCAAAATCAGAAGGTTAGTTTGGCCATATATCTTGCAATGGGCTGGTCGATTGTATTTTTTGTTAAAGACCTTTATACTAATGCGTCTACAGAATTTATCGTATGGATTGCATTCGGTGGTGTGATGTACACGATAGGTGCGATCATATACGGAAAGAAAGGATTCAAATTCCATCACTTCGTATGGCACTTGTTCATCAACTTAGCTGCAATATGCCAGTTTATTGGTTTTGTATTCTGTTTGAAGTAACTAATAGAATTATATTTTTGAATAGAAAAAGGCACGGTTTTTTATAATCCGTGCCTTTTCTTTTTGAGGCTTAGGTTAATAGGTTTAGGTTATGTGTGTAGACGTGAATACTCGCGTCTAAATATGTTTCTTTATAGACATCTTATGGTGTAAACAAATTATCTCCATCATCGTCTATAATTTCCTTGAATATTCTAACAATCTTGTTGCTTGTCTCGTTTGACGTTGATGAGTTTTCAATACATGGATTGAATGCCATGTCGTCCATTTCAAAATCAATACATTCACGTTCCGCAGAATAGCAAACATTTTCTTGAATACGGGCTGTTTTACTTCCAAATACTTTAGAGATAGAACGGAATACAGATGTTGATGCTTTTTCTTCGCATACTTTTTGCAAAGGCTCTTTTGACAATCGTTTAGATTTTCTAAGAGCTACAATATTTTCGTATTGATCCAGTTCTTTTTCTGCGTTGCCCAATAATCTTTCTAAGATTGCCTCGATATCTGGATTTGGAACATCATAGATCTCTTTAGCAATATCAAGTGATTGCTTGTTCAACGTGGCGATATTGGCATCAGTAAATTTGTGTATCAAATTCTTTACTTTCGCACATAATCTTGATGTGCGAGTGCGGAGAGTACCTGGCTTGATATCCAATACTCTTGCAACATCATCGTCGTCTAGATCATCGTCTGGCCATGTATAGAAGCCTTTGAAGTGCTTACAGGCACTACGGAAGAAAAGATACTTGTCTTCACTTGTTTCGTGCTGATTGAACCATGCAATTGCAAAAGCTACATGCATAAGCGTTATATCTATAGGTTTGCTATTAATAGATGTCGCTAGTAGTTGACGGTAGTCTGCCAAGGAATCTTGCATCTTTCTCAACACCTCGTTCTCCTCCAACAGAAAGCGTTTGAATGTTTGATGCAACCAACCTGGCAATGCTTTCTCGTCACGTACCTGCTGAAGGTAGTAGCCTTTCACGTCATCCTGGACATACTTAGGCTTTGCTTCGTAAAGATACAGATAGAAATCCGTTAGATAGTCATCAAATGTCTTAACTGCAGGAATCTCTGAATCAGAGAAGAAAACCTTCTGATAGCAGTTGTTTAGGAGATTTCTGTACGTTACCATCAGCATGTTGTAGATCTTTTGTTGCATCTGTATTCTATTTAGTTAAAATTCTCTGTTTTGTTTATTTCAAATTCCGTGCCAACTGATAATATGTGTCATTCTGACACATTAAATATGCTTTTCACATTTTTGTATGTCAGCTTGGCAATATTGTTCATGTGTACGTAAAGACGCAATGATTCGCGTCTTTACGTACACATGTGTTTTATTAGTCGTCATCGTCTTCAAAAAATGAATCGTCGAAGGCCATCGCCCTTCTTACTGTTTGAGCCATCTTTGCTGATTCGTAATTGCAAATACAAGCACTTGCATTGTAGAATCTATCTCGACTTTTTCTTTCGCGTCGGAACATCTCTGCTGTACCCTCGTCGCTTTGATCGAAATTCAATGCGTTGCTGATATTCATTGACATTGCCACCTTCACCGCATCTTGATTGGCTCCGATGTATGTGAACATCCAACCTTTCTGCTTAAACTCGTCGATCATGGTTGCTATTGCCTTGCCTCTATACTCACGACTTGCGTTCTCTTCTCCATCTGTGATTATTGTGATAAGTGCGGTGTCGCTCTCAGCTACGTCTTTCTTGATGCTGTCAAGTCCGAATCCGATGGCATCAAATAGGGGAGTGCAACCTCCTGGATTGTATTCTCCTTCCTTTAGATCTTCAACCTCTTTGATAGCGACCTTGTCTCTCAATAATCGGATGTTGCCAGATTCAAATGGCACGATGCTAACCAGCTGCTCTTGCTCTGGATATTTATCCTGTGCCATACGGATTGTTTGCAAAGTCTCGTTCAAACCGTTCAATGCCTGACGCTTAATGCAATTCATGCTGCCGCTCTCATCTAGAATGATCAAATTGAATACTCTTGTTTTCATAACACTTTATGATTTTGGTTAAAATTTACTTTAAGTAGGTTGATAAATTGGGTTGTTACAAAATGAAATTAAAAAAATCATTTTTTTATTTTGTCGCTCGCCTTTGCGGGCTCGCGGTTGTGAGTGGGTTATGGCGTTCCGCCCTTAACAATCCTCCCTGAGGTACAATTACTATATAATCCCCATTACGTTTATATTAAGTAGGTAATAAATGTAGGTTGTTACCAATAATGCTAAACTTTTTTTGTCAACGTTAGCGTTATCGTTAACGTAAAAAAAGGCATCTCCATTTCTGAAGATGCCTTTAGTTTCCTTATGTAAAGACGTGGAATCTCACGTCTCCACAATTAACATTATTTCTTGATGATTAGCTGAGTAAGGATTTTCTTACCCTCTGATGTGCTAACTACAACGACGTAACTGCTCTTGGCAAGATCGCTGATGTTGTAAGTACACTCATCTGTGAAGTGCTTGATAAGAATACCTGAAGGAGTGTAGATATCCACAATCACGCCTTCACCTGTAGATGTCTGGATATGGAAATCGTTTTCAACCAAAGTAGGTGCCAAGATGATATTCTCAAATAGAACATCGTTGACTCCACCTGGCTCTGGAGTATAAACGTACTCAAGACCCCATAGCTGCTCATCCTGATTCTTAGATGTGAATAGCACAACATTTGCATTATCCTCTTTTGAAGCGTTCTCTACAGAAAGAACCTTGCTTGAACCCTGGTCTGTCTTGTTAGAGAATGTGAACCATTCGTTTGCTTTCTTCACTGACCATTTCTGGCTTGGGTTGTCGTAGTTGCTCAACTCTTCCTGGCTGATTTTAGTGCCGTCGTTGTTAACATATTTATTTGTCAACATAGTCTTAGACACTGCACACTGCAAGAAATAGTATCCATCTGTTTCCTTTAGACGGAACAACTGCTTGTCATCATTCTCGTCTCTCTTAGCCTGCTTCAAATCTGAACCATTTTCGATAGACATAACCTTGCCACTCTTCTTGTTTACGATACGGTAAACATCTCCGTTTGTGATCTCCTGAACAAGTTCTGGGTAAGTAACAGGCTCTTCCTGCTGCTGGTTATTGTTGTTATTGTTCTGGTTCTGATCCTGCTGGTTGTTATTCTGATTCTGGTTCTGATCCTGCTGGTTATTATTGTTATTCTGATTCTGATTAGGATCCTGCTGCTGGTTGTTATTGTTGTTCTGGTTGTTGTCGCCACCACCATTGCAAGCAACATAAGGAATCTTGTTTGCAGAAATCAAACCTTTGATTAGAGTACCACATTCAGTTGTGTTGTTCCAACTTCCTGAACTACATGATCCAGGAACAAGTGTTGCTGACACCTCACCCTTGTCAGAGAAACTCCAGCAAACCCAGCTGATTTTTCTTTCGTTAAGCCAGCTGATCCAAGTTTTAGTTTCATCTGGACTATACATAGCGTCACCACTTGCATGGCTAGTACCGAACTCAGTTACGAAGATTGGAGTGTTGTTGTTAAGAGCAGACTGAGCCTTGCTTCTCAATTCACCTTTGTGAGATCCAGCGTAGAAGTGAAGCGTGTACATAAGGTTTGTGCCGCTTACCTTGTCTGCACCAGCAATGTCAACATCCTGGCTCCATGTTGGAGTTCCGATGATGATGACTGTATTGTCGTTGTTGTCACGGATTGTCTTGACAACATCAGTAGCATAAGATTTCACATCAGACCAACCTGTTCCGTTTGGCTCATTGCAAATCTCATAAAGCACATGAGCTTTCTGTCCATGTTTCTGTGACATGTATTTCCAGAAATCAATTGCGTCGCTCTTATGTGCATTTGGATTTCCTGGGTTCAACACATGCCAGTCAATAAGACAGTAGATTCCGTGCTGTCCGCAAAGATCTACATATTTGTCAATCCACTGCTTCCAATTGTTTGGATTTGTGATGTATCCTTGTTCTTCTACATACATTGCAAGACGGAAGATAGAAATACCCCAATCTTTTACAAGTGTATTAAGTGATGATTCAGAATAACAGTTTCCAAACCACTGTGGTCCGTGAGTACTCATACCACGAAGCTGAACTGGCTCGCCACATGCGTTTACAAGTTGAGTGCCAGAAACCTTCAACTTGCCGTTAAGAGCAACTGGTGAATTTGCAGGATATCCCTGTGTACCGTTGTTCTGGTTGTTATCAGGCTGTTGCTGCTGATTATTGTTGTTATTGTTTTGATTCTGGTTAGGATCTTGCCAGTTGTTATTATTCTGGTTATTGTTGTTCTGATTCTGGTTAGGATCCTGCCAGTTGTTATTGTTATTATTGTTGTTCTGATTCTGGTTAGGATCTTGCCAGTTGTTCTGATTCTGGTTATTGTTGTTCTGATTCTGCTGGTTGTTATTGTCGTTATTACCAGACTGCTGACCGTTGCAAGCAATATAAGGAATCTTATTAGCAGAAATCAAACCTTTGATTAGCTGACCAGTAGTGCTGACATTATTCCAGTTGCTTCCACTACATGATCCAGGGACAAGAGCTGCAGATACTTCTCTGTGGTCGCTGAAACTCCAGCAAATCCAGCTGATCTTTCTCTCGTTCAACCAGTTGATCCAAGTCTTAGTCTCATCTGGGCTGTAAGCGTTGTCTCCGGAAGCGTCGCTAGTACCAAACTCTGTAACGAAGATAGGAGTGTTGTTGTTCAAAGCTGTCTGAGCCTTCTGTCTTAGGTAATCCTTGTGAGTACCAGCATAGAAGTGCAAAGTGTACATGATGTTTGTGCCGTTAAGTTTGCTAGCACCAGCTACGTCGACATCCTGGCTCCAAGTAGGAGTACCAACGATGATTACAGTCTGGTCGTTGTTGTCGCGGATAGCCTTGATTACATCGTTTGCATAGTTCTTAACTGTTCCCCATTCAACCTTGTTAGGCTCGTTGCAGATCTCGTAAAGCACGTGTGCCTTGTTGCCATGTTTCTGCGACATATACTTCCAGAATTCAAGTGCCTCAGTCTTGTGAGCGTTAGGGTCACCTGGAGTAAGCACGTGCCAATCGATCAAACAGTAGATACCAAGTTCTCCACAGATATCGACCATCTCATCAATCTTAGAACGGAAACCGCTTGGGTTGGTAATGTAACCGTTTTCTTCAACGTACATAGCCCAACGGAATACAGAGATACCCCAATCTTTTACGAGAGTAGAGATAGCGGACTTGTTGTAACACTGACCGAACCATTGAGGACCGTGTGTACTCATACCACGGAGTTGGACTGCATTACCACATTCATTTACTAGTTGTGTACCAGAAACCTTCAATTTTCCATTGATTGCTACTGGTGAATTTGCTGGATAGTTTTGTGCGTTTAGATTTAGGCAGAATAAACATGCCATCAAAACACAAAATACCCCCTTAGATAAAAGTCTAATCATAGTATAGTTGTTTGTTTTTACTCTAATTGTAATGATAATTATCTAGTTGCGTTGCAAATGTAAAGAAAAAAATGTATCTAAAGTGTTAAATACTAATTTTTTTGGATTTCGTGATGAAATTCTTTAAGATTATCGATAAAAAAGAGGGTGTATCAAAACTAAGAAAGTTGCGATATACTCTCTTTTTAACTCTTTGAGACTTGAATGGATATTTGAAAATCGAAAAAATCAAAAATTGACTTAAATATTCGATTCTCACGAGTTGAAAATTTCATAAAA